>DATLWQ010000422.1:0-3928 GCA_035576225.1 Fimbriimonadaceae bacterium
GAGATGCCGACGACCTTGCCGATCAGTAGCCCGAGCACGATGCCAAGCGTGACGTGCTCAGAGAGTTGCCCGAAGCCCACGCCGTGTAGGACCACGCCGGCATTGGCGAGCGCGAAGAGGGGCATGATCAGGTAGTTGACCGGCGTGTGAAGGTTGTGCTCGAGCCGTTGCAGCGGCATCTGGACGCCTTCACAGGACTTTTCGATCGCGTGCAGGGCGTTCTGGCGCTCCTCGCTGAGGAGCGCGTTGGACTCGTCCGTGGTGCGGCCTTCCTCGAACCGCTTGAGGAGGTCACGGCCCTTGTCGAGGAACTCGTCGGCGTTCATCCGGACGCGGGTCGGGATCGTGAGGGCCAGAACGACGCCTGCGATCGTCGCGTGGATTCCTGAGGAGAGCAGCGCCAGCCAGAGGCCCACTCCGACGACCATATAGGGCACAAGGTTCCGTACGCCCACAGCGTTCAGGAGCACAAGGATGAGGAACAGGAGCCCTGCGGTCTGGAGGGCACCCATGTTCAGGCTGCCTGAATAGAAGAGCGCAATGACGATGACGGCGCCGAGGTCGTCCACGATGGCGAGCGCGGTCAGGAACACCTTGAGGCTCAGGGGCGCGCGCTTTCCTAGGAGCGCGAGGATGCCGAGGCTGAAGGCGATGTCGGTCGCCATCGGGACCGCCCAGCCGCTGCTCCCTTCACCACCGCGGTTGATTCCGAAATAGATCAATGCCGGGACGACCATGCCGCCGAGCGCCGCCATGATCGGCAGCGACGCGTTCTTGAGAGTGGAGAGTTCGCCGACCAGTATCTCGCGCTTGATCTCCAGCCCAACGAGCAGGAAGAAGAGCGCCATCAGAGCGTCATTGATCCATGCGTGCAGCGGCAGTGAGAACGCGGGCCCGCCGAACTGGACGGAAACCTCGGTCTCCCACAAGTGCTGGTAGGTGTCGCCGTAAGGAGAGTTCGCCCAGACGAGCGCGATCACGGTGCACGCGAGAAGGATGATGCCGCCGGAGGCTTGCGACTCGATAAACCTCGCCACCGGGCGAATGACGTTGCGGTGGACGATCTGGCGGACCTTCTCGTGCGGCAACGACATCGGGTCAGCAAACACTCCCGAGCGCCGCTTTCGTGCGCACGACGATCTCCTCGATGAGGGGCGCGTCTGCTATGAGCGGCGGTGCAAACCTGAACGTCCTGCTCCTCGTCTCCTTGGTCAAGACGCCGTTTTCGATGAACGCCTTTTGGAGCGCCTTGGAGTCGACCGATGCGTCGACCTCCATGCCTACAAGGAGGCCGCGTCCGCGGACGTCAATTACGGCGGAGCACTTGATCGCCTTGAGCGCCGCCTTCAATGTCTCTCCAAGACGTGCACTGTTTCCGGCATAGTCCTTGGTCTCCATCTCCGCGAGCGCCGCTAGGGCGGTGACGGCGGCGAGCGGGTTGCCGCCGAAGGTGCTACCGTGGGTGCCGGGCGTGAAGACGTCCATCACTTCCCTACGGCCGACGGCCGCAGAGACGGGCAGCACTCCGCCGCCGAGCGGCTTGCCGACGGCCACGAGGTCGGGCTTTGCGCCCTCTTCCATCCATGCGAACTTCTTGCCGGTCCGACAGAACCCAGTCTGCACTTCGTCCCAGACCAGCAGAACGTTCTCCTTGGTGCAGAGGTCGCGCACCTCGCGCAACCAGCCGTCCGGGGGTACGAGGATGCCGCCTTCGGCCTGGATCGGCTCGGCCAGGAAGGCGACAGTGTTCGGCGTGATCGCGGCCCGCAGTGCGTCGATGTCACCAAAAGGAACCATGCGAAACCCGGGTGTGAACGGGCCGAAGCCTTCGCGATACGTCTGCTCGGAGGAAAAACCGACGATGGTTGTCGTGCGACCGTGGAAGTTGTCCTCGCAGACAATGATCTCGGCCCTGCCGTCCTCGACCTTCTTTTTGTCGTAGCCCCACTTCCGCGCGAGTTTTATGCAGGTCTCTACGGCTTCGGTGCCTGTGTTCATGGGGCAGACGACGTCGAGTTCGCAGTACTGGGCGAGCAGTTTCATGAAGAGCCCGAGTTCGGAGGTGTAGTAAGCCCGGCTAGTGAGGGCGACCTTCTTCAACTGGCTCTCGATCGTGCGAACGATCGCGGGGTTGAGATGGCCATGGGCGACCGCTGAATACGCCCCTACGCAGTCGATGTACTCCTTGCCACTGCCGTCCCAGACGCGAGCGCCCTCGCCTCGGACGATGTTGACGGGCATGGGGGCATAGTTGTGGGTGCCGTACTCGTTGGCGAGGTCGATCGATTCGGCATCGCTGATCGCCTCAACCAGGCTCAAAACCCCCTTCTCCGCTATCTGGGCCCATACGTCGGTCGCCACACGCTCCATGTCCATCATTCTAATGGACGTAGGAGGGTGCGGACCGGGACGCGCTCAATAAATGTCCTTTCGGACGGAGAACATAGGCCGCTTGAGTTGCGCGAACGTAACGCTCTTGGCGTGACCGTCGCCCCAGAGGGTCGTGGATCGGTCGCGGTGCAGGAAATTGAAGTGGTCCCTCAGGGACTTCGACTCGGTCGGTGGATTTTCGAACCAGTCTATGCCCTGCAGGAAGTTACAGAGTGGAACGCGCGCGTCGTGCTCCCAGGTCACGAGCGTGTTCGAGCGGTCCTCCATTTCGGAGTCGTTGATCGCGACATCGTTCACCAGGCCGAGCGCATCGACAAAAATGGAGCGTGATCCCGGGCCGTACTCCTTGTCACGCGCGGCCGGGTTGCGGTCGTAGTAGGGCGATTCAAATCCAGGATGGAACCAGTTGTACGCGATGGCCAACTGGTACTGCTTGGGCTGGCTGGGGCAAGCCTTGATGCGCTCGCTCCTGAGGTAGGGGTCGATGGCCCCGGGCCGCGGCCTGTTGATGGCCGGCTGGTTCACGAAACCTGTCAGGCCGCCGATGTTCGGCCCGTTGTTGTTGTCATAGCCGATCCACATCTGTTGGTCCGAGAACCCTGCCATTGGCGCGGTAATGACTGCAGGCGGCCACATGTCGTCGTAATCCATCCGGTACATCATCATGGCGAGGCCGATTTCGTGAGTGTGGACGATGCACACGGTCTGCTTCGCCGTCGCCTTGGCTTCGGCGAAAACCGGGAAGAGCAAGCCGGCCAGGATCGATATGATGGCGATCACGACCAGCAGTTCTATCAGGGTGAAGCCTTTAGCACGCATAGAAACGCCTGGCCCAGAAACTCATTCTTAGCATACGTGAAAACTCAGGCGAGCGCGCGGATGTTCCTTGATCTTTTCCAAAAACCGGACAGAACAATCAGTTCAGCGGCCACCTGGATGGTCATTCCGAAGCCAGCGACGACGATTCCGTCGAGCCTAAGGGAAACACCTAGGGACAGCGTCAACGCAAGCGAGACGATCGCGACGATGATCGCGTAGAGCCTGATCTTCGTCTCTCTGTGGGCGGCGAGCAGACCTCTGAAGAGGGCGCCTCGGGCGTTAACGACGGGCACCAGTACTGTCACGAGCAGGGCGAGGGCCGACAAGACGACGATCTCGGGCTTGCCGTCCAGCACGACGAGGAAGAACCAGTTCGCTGCACCGCTGAAATAGGCCAGCAAGACCGCAACCCCGCACACGATCCCCACCCGCGTACAAAACTCCGACAGCCGCACTCGCGTCTCAGTGTCGCGATAGAGCGCTACGACCGTCTCGGGAAGAGCGAAGGTGACTGACCGGAACAGGAACATCGTGCCCTGCGCTAGGCCCCATGCCGCCAGCATTCTGACGCTATCCGGCGAGCGCGCAAGCGCCGCCGAGATCAGCGGCATCGACAGGATCATCGTCATCGTCGCCAGGGTGAGCGGATAGTGGAAGTGCCACAGTTCGTTCATGGGCAGCCCCTTATCCTCGTCCGTTCCGACCATCGGATCGAGGC
>DATLWQ010000423.1:0-7868 GCA_035576225.1 Fimbriimonadaceae bacterium
AGCCTCTTCCTGCCCCTCAAGAGGCTCGAGGAGCCCATCAATACGTTCTTTGAGGCCACCATGGTAATGGTCGACGACGAAGCCGTCCGCAACGAGCGCTTAAGGCTTCTTCAGGCGGTCTCCGGGCTGCTACTTCGGGCCGGCGACTGGTCGAAGGTCGTCATCGAAGGTTGAGTGCGTACTTTGCCAGCACGTCGAACTCGACGTTCACCGCCGACCCAGGTTGCAGTGAGCCCATCGTGGTCGATTCCAGCGTGTGCGGGATCATCGCGACGCTAAACTGTCCACCTTTTGGTTGAACAACCGTCAGGCTGACTCCGTTGAGCGCTACGCTCCCCTTGTCGATCAGCAGTTTCGACCAGTCCTCGTCGACTCGGAAGGTGAACGTCCCGTTCCTGCTTACCAGGCTGCCGGTCGCGTCCACGTGCCCCTGAACGATGTGCCCTCCGAGCCGGTCCGAGGCGCGGAGCGCGCGCTCCAGGTTCACCTTGTCCCCTGCCTTCAGCGAACCAAGCGTCGTGCGCTCCAGGGTTTCGCCTGAGAGGTCGAACCGCAGCCCCGCCGAGGCTTCCGTCACCGTGAGGCAACAGCCGTCGACGGCCACGCTCTCGCCGACCTGCCACGGGTCGCCCGGCCAAGCGTCCGGAGCAAGCACGACCAGCCGCCCTTTCTCCGCGGACTCGACCCGCCCGACCGCCTGCACGATCCCTGTGAACACAACCAAGTATGGCGCGGTCCCAACCTGGCAATACGACAGTTATAGACCCGTGATCCCGGCACCGATGATTCAACTGGGAAATCGGAGGATCAGGCTTGCGGCACGGACTCGGCGCGCACCAAAGCGCCAAACTCACCACTTCGACCAAGGTCGATCCGCGGATCGTCCTCAGCAGCCAAGTTCTTCAGTTCAGCCAGCCCGACCTCCTACAAGCGATCGAGCGCGAACTCGACGAGAACCCGGCCCTCGAGAGGATCGACGAGCCAGATGCGCCGGTCACCGACGAAGAAGTTCTACGAGCCGTCGCCCCGGCTGAACTCAAGCGACACTCGCCAGATTACGAAGGCGCTCGCTCCCTTCCCACGGAGCAGCAGGTCGACTGGGTCGACCTCACGCCCTCCAACGACTCACTTTGGGATCACCTGCGCGCACAGATCTATCCTCAGACCGATCCCGGCCTCCGGACGCTTGTCGACTATCTCGTGGGTTCTGTCAACGACCGCGGCTATCTGACTTGCACGGTCGAGGACGCCGCCCTTGACTGTAAAGTAAGCCTGGAAGACTCTCAGAAAGTCCTCAAACTCCTGCAGTCTTGCGAGCCTGCCGGAGTGGGAGCGACCAGCGTCCGAGAATGCCTGCTTCTCCAACTGCGCGATGCACAGACCGAATCCGACCGGATGGCCAGGTTCATGGTCAAGAACTGCTGGGACGAACTCGTGGCCCGCAACGCGCAGGCAATCCAGCGGAAGTTCAAGGCCGATCCCGATCTCATCGAGGCGGGGTTCGACGCGATCCTCGCTCTAAACCCCTTCCCAGGAGAAGGGTACGCGATCCACAACCACCAGGGCTCGCGCGACAAGACCTCTCCCGCGCTTCCCGACCTCCAGTTCACCCTTGACGAAGCAGGCTGGCTCATTGAGGTGCAGGGCCCCTCGCCCCTCAGCCTCCGCGTCAGTCGCGCGTATCTCAGGCGCCAAGGTCAGTTGGACGACATGCGCCGACCGCCGCGGGACGAAAAGCGGCACGTCGACGAGTTCGTCGGCAGGGCCAAACTCTTCAAAGAAGCCCTCGAGCAGCGCGCCCAACTCCTCGCCGACATGGGCCGGTACCTCGTGACCAAGCAGGGAGGGTTCATCAGCACCGGCGACTACCAGTTCCTCAAGCCATTGACGCGCACGCAACTCGCGAGGGATCTGGAGGTCCACGAGAGCACGATCAGCCGCGCAACGAACGGAAAGTTCTGCCAACTGCCCAACGGCGAGATCGTCTCGTTCGAGGTCTTCTTCAAGCCCGCCCTGCGCGTCCAGAAGATGATTGAGGACATTCTCAACTACGAGAACCCCTCAAACCCCCTGAGCGACGAACGCATCAGGGAGATGTTGGCGGAAAAAGGCGTCAAGGTCGCGCGGCGCACAGTCAACAAGTACCGCACGCGCATCAAGCAACTAAGTTCGCGCCAACGTCGCTCGGCGTAGGCGCTAGGCGAGCGCGTCCAACGCGACGGCAAACTGCTGCCGGAACATTCGGGCGTACAGCCCGTCAGGCATTTCCAACAGATCCTTGTGCTTGCCCATCGCTGTGATGTGCCCGTTCTCCATCACGATGATCCGGTCCGCCCGCAGGATGGTCGACAGGCGGTGCGCGATTACGAAACTGGTGCGCCCGCTCAACAGCCGGTCGAGCGCCTGCTGCACGAGCGTCTCGGTCTGCGAGTCGAGCGAAGACGTCGCCTCGTCCAAGATCAGGATCTTCGGATCGGCAAGCAACGCCCGGGCGATCGAGAGCCGTTGCTTCTCTCCTTGTGACAGTTCGACGCCGTTCTCCCCCAGCAGTGTCGCATAGCCCTGCGGCAACGATTCGATTGCGTCGTGCGCGTTTGCCGCCTTCGCCGCCTCCATCACTTCCGCGTCCGTCGCCTCCAGGCGCCCGTACCTGATGTTCTCGAGAACGCTTGCGTCGAATAGAAGACTGTCCTGGATCACATACCCGATCTGCCTGCGGTACGACTCCAGTTCGACGTCACGAAGGTCATGGCCGTCCACCATGATCCGTCCCGACTTCGGATCGTAGTGGCGCATGATGAGCGTCGCCATGGTCGTCTTCCCGGAACCAGAAAACCCAACGAACGCAACGAGTTCGCCGGGGTCGATGTGCAAGTTGATGCCCTTGATGACCGGCGTGTCTTCGACGTACTCAAACCACACGTCCTCGAAGACCACATCGCCGCGCACCGAAGGCATCTGCGGCGCGCCCGGCTTCGAGACGAGGTTGTTCTCGGTGTCCATCGTGCGAAAGATGCGCGCCAGCGCGGCCTGCGTGCGAGCGAACGGGTCGAGCACGAGCAAAGTTCGTACGATCGGCCCGTACACGTAACCGACCGAGTACAGAAGGAACATGACGAGCGTGCCCGCTTGCATCTCTCCGCGCAGCGCCATCATCCCGCCGAAGTAAAGGATCAGTGCTTGGCCGACTCCACCCAGTCCGTCAGCGACGGTCCACATGCGGGTCCCCAGAGCGCTCTGTTCGACGTTGGAGTCCATCAGGCCGCGCGTGAGGCCGTGGAAACTGCGCACCTCCCACCGCTCCTTTCCGAACCCCTTCACCACTTGGATGCCGGTGAGTTTTTCCTGCATGTCGCCGAACATCTCGTCGCGCTTGAATCTGATGTCCTCGCTCGTCTTGGCGATCGGCTTGAGCGTTACCCACACGTTGAACACGTAGAGCGGCGCAGCAATGAGCGAGAGCAGCGCCAGCAGCGGGGAGATGCTGAACAGCACGAACAGAACCAGGACGAACTGCACGACGTCCGCCACGACCGTGTTCATGTTCGTGACGAGGAGTTGGTACACGGTGCCCGGGTCGTTCATCACGTTGCTGACCATCTTCCCCGGCTGTCGCCGCTCGAAGTACGCGATCGGCAGTGACTGCATGTGCCTATAGAGCCGCTCGCGCACGTCGAGCAAGAACGTCTGTCCGAGCCTCTGGTTGACGAGACCCACCGCGTAACTCAGCACTCCAGCACCCGCCGCGAACCCGACGATGTAGAGCATGTAACGCACCGTGTCGACCTGGTCGCCACGCTGGAGCCTGTTGACGATGTCGCCCAGGATGAGCGGCGGCACAAACCCGAACGCCGACTGCAGCATCGTCAGGAACAGCCCCAGAAAGAGGATCCTTCGGTGCGGCTTGAGTTCTTTTGCGAGCCGCAAGATCAGCCCGCGCGGCCGTGCGGGTCTTTCGATGGTGGTCTTCGTCGCAGCCAACGGCGCGAATGTACCTGCTAGGGGTCGGCCTCGATAGGATGGACGACGTTCGGATTCAAATAGACGGCGAGGCGTGTAATCCTCTGGCGCGCCATGTTCTCGACCTTCAGCCGCCCGATCGGAAGTTCCACGCTGTCGCCGATCTTGGGGACCCTCCCGACCGAGTCGACGATGATTGAGGCGAGCGTCTCTGTCGTGTAGTCGCTGTCGCTCGCGACGATGCGCAAGAAACTGAGCAGTTCGTCGTAACGCACGTCTGCGCGCGTAGTCACGCGCGATTCGCTCGTCTGCTCGATCGTCGGCCGCTCGCTCTCCAGCCTGTCCTCCATGTCACCGAAGATCTCCTCCACGACGTCCTCCAGCGTGAGTAGCCCGCTCGTGCCGCCGTACTCGTCGCGCACGATCACGATCTGCGTCTTCGCCTCGCGCATGTGCGCGACGATTCGGTCGAGCGTCAGCGTCTCCGGCACGAATTCAGGCTCGCGCATGATCCTGTCGAGCGAAAAGTCCTCGTCGTCCCAGTGCGAGAGGATGTCCTGCACGTACACGACCCCGAGGACCTCGTCGAGGTCGCCGCGGCACACCGGGATTCGGCTGTGCTGGATCTTCTTGATCTTGCGCGGTATCTCCTCGCGCGGCGTGTCCACGTCCAGCCACTGCACGTCCAGACGGTGGATCATCACGTCCTCCGAATCTAGCGTGTCGAACCTCAGCGTCTTGGTCAGGAACTGCGCGTGCGACTCGTCGAACTCGCCGCCGTCGCTGCTCTCCTGCACCATCAGCGCGAACTCCTCGCGCGACGTCCTTTGCCTCTGCTCGGCGTACACGTCGATCTTGAACGGCTTGAGCAGCACCGCGCTCGTCTTCTGGAAGAACCACGTGAACGGCGTCAAGACGGGCACGATCAGCCGCAGTGGCTCGATCAGAACGAGCGCCACGCGGGTCGAGTACCGCAGCGTCACGATCTTGGGGATCAGTTCGCCCACCACGACCATCGGGTACGAGACGATCAGGATCGCGAGAGTGCTGGCGACCTGCTCCGGCAGCCCGGAGGCGAGCCCGACGATTTTGGCCGAGAGCACCGGCTCAGTCAGGGCGCCTAGCCCGATGCCAACCATCGTGATGCCGATCTGGATGGCTGCGATGAACCGAGAGCGGTCGTCCAGTGCGCGCAGCACGTGCCGCGCCGCCCGGTTCCCCTTCTTGGCAAGCGACTCGATCTTGCTCCTTCTTGCCCCGACCAGCGCATACTCTGCGGCTACGAAGAACGCGTTGGCGAGCAGGAGCGCGATTCCTATCAGCACGGTCGTGCTACTGTCACTTTCCATCCCAGAGAACCCCTATTCTACTCGCCGTCGCCGTTCAGGTAGCCGCTCGAACTGGCGTCCGACTCGAGCACGGTACGGACGACGATGTCGATGTTCGGGGAGACGAACTTGCGGACGTCCCGTTCGATCTCGGCGACCATGCTGGGCGTGATCGCGGCTGGGCTGCGGCAGATCCCGCGCACCTTCCAGCGCCCGTCCACCTGCTGTAGCGTCAGGCTCACAAGATACGCCCCCGGCTGACGCTTGGCCAACTGGTTGGCGAAGGCCGACCTGAGCCTTGCGCTCAGCGCCTTCTCGGCCGCGCTGGGCTCGGGCGGCTTGGCTGGGGCGTAGAGGTACCTCTGATAGTCGGCGTCCACGGTGATGAGCGACCTCACCGTAAGGTTGATCGCCCTACTTGTCTTGCTCCGCAGGATCGCCTGAAGGTCGGCAACCTGCTCCGGTGCAAGAGCCGTCGGTGTGTTGACGATCGCCGTCACCTGGGTCTGCTTTGCCTCGGCTGGAATCGAGAGGTTGGCTAGTTCCGCTCCAGGCAGCGTCGCAAGGTAGTCCGAGATCGCCGTGCGCACCACGCCGTAGTAGGCGGCGCGCCTCTGCGCCTCGGCCTCCTGGCTGAGTTTCTCAGCAGGCACGTACACCGGACCGCTGTTGTCGGTGTCCGACGAGATCAGGCTCCTGACCACGAGGTGGATATCCCTCGCAGCCTCGTCGCGCAACCTCTTCTGGATCGCCCCGACGGAGTCGCTGGTAAACGGGCTCGGCGTCAAGAACACCGCAGTCACCTCCGTCTCCTTCTCCTTGTGGTCGAGCGAGAACGAATCGAGCCGCGCCCCCGGAATCTCTGAAGCCAGCGTCGAGAGAACGTCGCCGATCTGTGCCCGCAGCCGGTTTTCGTGGATCGTCGAGGCCAGCGCGCGATAGAGGAAGAACGACATCACGAGCAACAGTAGCGTCGACCACCCGAACTGTCGGAAGACGCTTGCAAAACCCTGGCTCGCACGTTCGCGCCGCATTCCGTAAAGTGTGAACACGCCCGCCGCAGCGAGTTCGATCGCGAGGAAGTTGGCGAGGAAAAGCACAAACGCACCGCCCGCAAGTCTCCACTCGCCCACGCCGATGCAGACCCCGACCGTCGCCAGCGGTGGCACAAGCGCTGTCGAGATCGCGACGCCGGGCAGCGCTGCGTTCGTGCGCTCGTTGATGATCGCGAACGCACCGACGAGCCCCGAGGCGAGTGCGATGAAGATGTCCAGGATCGTCGGCCTGGTGCGCGAGAGCACCTCTGTGCCGAGATCGACCGCCGGGCCGAACTTGGAGATCAGCATGGCGATGAAAACGACCGAAACCGCCCCAATCACCTCGGAGAACGTCGCCCGCACCAGCATCCGGCGCGCACCGGAGATCAGCGAAAGCGCGATGCCGAAGATCGGGCCCATGAGTGGCGCGACGAGCATCGCGCCGATCACCACTGCGGTCGAGTTGGCCAGAAGCCCATAGGAGGCGATGGCGGTCGAGAGAACGACCAGCACGAAGTACGACCTCACGGGCGTACTCATCTCGTTCACTTCGCGCCGCACCTCGAGCAGGTGCTCGGGGCTCACCCGGATCGGGTTCATCCACGACTGGAACGAGAACATTTGTGCGTGTTTACCTGTACCGCGTGCCCTCCGCTACGAAAGGTAACCTCCGACAATGACCCAGACTCGAGACGACGCCTTCAAACTGCTTTGCGAGCACACGCCCAGCGACTCCCTGCGCAGACATTGCATGGGCGTCGAAGCGTGCATGAGGTGGTACGCCGAGAAACTGGGAGAGGACGTCGAGAGGTGGGGTGCGGCAGGGCTCCTGCATGACTTCGACTACGAACAGCACCCCGACGAGCACCCGCTCTGGGGCATGGCACTCCTAGAGCAGGGCGGCTGGCCCGAAGACGTGATCCAGGCGATCGGCGCGCACTACACAGCCAAGACGGGCGTCGAGCCGACCGCGCAGATGGACAAGTACCTCTACGCCTGCGACGAACTCAGCGGCTTCATCACGGCCGTCACCTACGTCCGGCCGAGCAAGTCCGTGATGGACGTCCAGGTCAAGAGCGTCACCAAGAAACTCAAGACGCCCGCCTTCGCCGCGGGCGTCAACCGCGACGACGTCTACAACGGAGCGGAACTCATCGGCCTCCCGCTCGAGGAGCACATCGGCAACTGCATCCAGGCGATGCAGGCGAGCGCTCCCGAACTTGGCCTCGCCGGGGTGTGATCAGTCGCCGACTTCGCGCAAAAGGATGCGCTCGAAGTTGTCCCGTGCCTGGCGCTCCTTCCAGGGCTCGTGTCCGCACTTAGGGATCACGATCATTCGGAAGTCCTCAAGGATCTGCCTCAACGGCTCCTCCACCGCGCTGACCGGGTGAGGGTCGTAATCGCCGTGGATCGCAACGACCGGGCACTCCACCCCTTCGATCATCTCTAAGAGTTCGCCGCTCTCACGCAACGGCACCACCTCGCCCCACACGGACTTGTTGACGTCGTTCTGGAACTCGACAGTGCCGTCTTCCGCCTCAGG
>DATLWQ010000424.1:0-2112 GCA_035576225.1 Fimbriimonadaceae bacterium
AAGGTCGTGGCGCTGTGCGACCGGTTTTCGATCCACGATGTTTGAGGCGGGGATTATGCGACGGGCCACGAGCGAGACCAGAAGTGAATAGTCGCCGGAAATGGATCTGGCTTTGCCTGGCTACTGTGGTCTGCGCGCTGACGGCCAGTGTGTGGGCGTACGTGGCACGACAGAACAACTTTGCCAGGCAATGTGCTGAAAGGGTGGAGCGCGCGCTTCGTGGCGTCGACAACGACCAGACAGCGAAAGACATCCGCGCGTATGTCACGAGCAAATCTGGCGAGATCGACTCTGTTCAAGAAGTGCACGGCTATCCACATGCGATGCCCCGGTACGCCTACGTCATGGTTACAGTCGTTGCCAAAGGAAAGCCTTTTGCGTCTGTGATACTTATCAAGAACGGCAGGTTCTTGGTCCACGGTGCGATCCAGCACGAAAGGGTGGGACCGGTCAGTCCTTGACGATCAGGCGGGCGCCGCGTTCGAAGGTGATGTAGGCCCATGCCCAGTCGATGATGGTGAGGAGGCGGTTGCGGAAGCCGATGAGATACCAGATGTGGATGGTCAGCCAGAGGAACCAGGCGATGGCGCCGGAGAACTGGAAGCGGCCGATCTGGCAGACCGCCATCTTGCGGCCGATGGTGGCCATGTTGCCCTTGTCCTTGTAACGGAACTTTTCTGGTTGTGGTGCTCCGCTTGCGCGGGCGAGGATGGTCTTCGCCGCGAAGACGCCCTCTTGCATCGCCGGCTGACAGACCCCTGGGAGCGGCTTGTCGTCTTCAACGACGCGAGCGCAGTCGCCGCAGACGAAGACATCTGGCGCGCCAGGGACGGTGAGGTCTTCTTTGACCTCGACGCGGCCCTGCTTGTCGGCCTCGACACCAAGCCATTCGGCAACAGGGGCTGCGTGGACGCCCGCGGCCCAGATTATTGTCTTCGCGTCGATGCGGACGGCTTCGGTATCAACGCCGTCTTCGTCGATGCTGCCGACGAAGGTCTTGAGGCGGACTTCGACGCCGAGGCGCTGGAGCGAGCGTTCGCATGCCTTGCTCAGTCTTTCGGGGAATGCGGGGATGAGGCGCGGGCCGCCTTCGAGGAGGACGATGCGCGCCTTTTCCGGATGTGCGCGGCGGAAGTCCTTGGCGAGTGCTCGACGGGCGAGTTCCGCAATCGCTCCGGCCATCTCGACGCCGGTCGCTCCTCCACCGATGACGACGAAGGTCAGCCACTTGGCCGGGTCTGGGCTGGTCTCGGCCTCCTCGAACGCCTCGAGGATCCTCGCGCGGACGCTGGTGGCGTCGGCGAGGGTCTTGAGGCCTCCCGCGCGTTCCTTCCACTGGTCGTGGCCGAAGTAACTCGTCTTTGCGCCCGGCGCGAGGATGAGGAAGTCGTAGTCGTAGACCCCTTCTTTTGTGACGACCTGTTTGACGGCCGTGTCGACGCCGGTGACCTCGTCGAGGACGACGCGGACGTTGTCCGCCTTGCGCAGGATTCGGCGGATCGGTGAAGCGATGTTGGCGGGCGAGAGACCGGCGGTCGCGACCTGATAGAGCAGCGGCTGGAAGCAGTGGTGGTTCTGGCGGTCGATGACGGTGACTTCGACGGGCTGGTTGCGGAGGACCTTGGCGGCCTCCAGCCCTGCAAACCCGGCTCCCACGATCACGACCTTCGGCACGTCCCGATTGTATCTGGGACTTGGCGGTTTTATCTTTGCGTTAACGGCACGGTGTGGGCCGTTGCGTACAGAATGGGCCATGACGCTTGCCCTCGCCGTTCTTGCATCGTCTTTGATCGCCCAGCCGCAGCAGGCTCCACTGCCGCCGAGACCGCGGCTAGTCGTAGTCTTCAGCATCGACCAGTTCCGCGCGGACAACGTCGCGCGCTTTGCGGACCACTATCTGCCGGCGAAGAGGGGTTCGACCGTAGGCGGCTTTAACTGGCTCGCGACTGCTGGAGCGAACTACATCGATTCGCACTACGACCACATCCCGACTTTCACTGGACCGGGGCACAGCGTGATCATGACGGGGAGCACGCCCGCGCTCGATGGGATCGTGGGCAACGAGTGGTTCGACCGCTCGACGGGCAAAGAGGTGTACTGCGTAGACGACGC
>DATLWQ010000425.1:0-6505 GCA_035576225.1 Fimbriimonadaceae bacterium
GTGCGGGCACGACGCCCTCGGAGCGAACCCCGATACAGGCAACTTCATGCTCGTCGGCCAGAACAGTCTCGAAGCGGTCAAGGACGTCGCCGACCTTGCATACATGGTCCACTTCAAAGACTTCAAGAAGGGCACCGGCACGGGCCATGTCTTCAAAGCGCTCGATGGAACCGACTACATGGGCACCGTGATCGGAGAGGGAGAGGTCGATCTGGCCCAGTGCGTCGCGGCGCTCAAGGAGGCGGGCTTCGAAGGCTGGCTCAACCTGGAGTACGAGGGCGAAGGCGACCCAATTGTCGACGTCGAGAAGTCCTTCCGCAACACCCGGCGCTTCGCAGGCGCCTAGCAGTCCTCAGGAAGCCCGTCGCGCTGGTACTTGTACCAAGCGTGCACGCTTAGTGCCACGAGCGTCAGCACGGTCAGCGGGATGACGAACCCGCCCATGACTGCGCTGAAGGTAGAAAGCGCATCGTGGTGCTTCGAGGCCAGAACGAGGTACGCCGTGTAGGCGATGTAGTAGAACAGGAACAGCGCGCCCTCCCATCGCATCACCTTGAACCCGACGAAGAAGATCGGCAGGCACGCGAACGCGACCGCTAGCATGACGGGGAAGTCAAAGTGCAAAGCGGCAGGCGGCACGGCAAGGGCGGAGGGCGAGATCGCCGCTCCGACGCCGAGCACCAGCACGATGTTATAGATGTTGCTTCCGATCACACCGCCGACGGCGATCTCCCTCTGTCCTCGCACGGCGGCGATCACAGTCGTCGCGATCTCCGGCGCCGAAGTTCCGATCGCGACCACCGTCAGACCGATCACCAGTTCGCTTACGTTCATCGCCCGTGCGATGTCGGTCGCACCAGAGACCAACAGTTTCGATCCGAGCACCAACATCACCAGGCCGCCGACGATGAGCAGCGCGTCCGTCGCACGCCGCGCAGGCGGCTCCTTTTCCTCGCTGATCGAAGCCGACCGTCTCCTGCGCGCCGCCCGCACGAGGAACCCCGTGTACACCGCCGCGAGCACGAGCAGCACGACCCCCTCCCATCGCGCGATCGACCCATCCATCGCGAACACGTAGGCAAGCACGCTCAGCCCGATCATCACAGGCACGTCGTTGCGGATCAACTGCCGTGTAACGACGAGTGGCGAAACAACGGCCGCCACGCCTAGGATCAGCAGCACGTTTGCAATGTTCGAACCCAGCACGTTGCCGACTACGATCTCGCCGTTGCCCGAGAGCGAAGCCGACGTCGCAATCGCGAGTTCCGGCGACGAGGTTCCAAAAGCGACGATCGTCAGCCCGACGATCAGAGGAGGAATTCCGTACGCACGCGCAAGGCTCGACGCCCCGCGCACCATGATCTCGGCGCCCGCGAGCAGCAGCGCGAGCCCACCGAGGAAGGAGAACGCCGAGAGCGCGCTCACCCGATCTCCTCAATGATCCGGGAAAGCGCCTCGACCTGCCTCTCCAACGGCATCACCGAAAACGGCGGCACGTGCAGAAAGCCGATCCGCTTTTCCGGAAACTGACGCAGTCCGCGGTACAGGAGATAGTTGCAAAGATAGCCGCCCGCGTCCACGCTCGCCTTCACCTCTTCGCTCTCTACCGCCACTCCCTGCCACAGCGTTGCGCCCACCGCCGATGGGCCCGCAGCATCGATCGGCCCTGGCCCGTGCTCCTCGTCTCGCGCGTCCGGAATCGGGCCGATCTTGTTCCGCCCGACGTTCTCCATGAGCATCGTCTCCGCCTTCGCGGCCAGCCCGATCTGCAGCCATGCGTCGAACTCCCCGCCGTCCAATTCCTCAAGGAAGTCGTCCACGCCTGTGTACGAGACCTCCAGCACCGCGTGCGGCCGACCCGACCTCTCGGCCAGCACCGCCGACGGGTTTTCGCCATGATTCAAGAACGCACCAAACCCAGTCACGAACAGCCGCACGCCCACGCCGACATTCTGGCACCTTGCCTGGGAGCGGTGAGCCCAGCAAACGCGGGCTGGGAACCCCGAACCCGACACCTCTAGATCCTAGCCCCTCCACCTACTACTTCAAAACCGGGTATCCAACAAGTATGGAGGTCTTTGGCGTAAACACAGACCCGCAGACGAGGTGCGCCCACTGGGGCTCGCACCTAGACGTCGTCGCGATCAAGTTCAAGTGCTGTAACAAGTTTTATGCTTGTCGCGAGTGCCACGACGAGTTGGAGCCTCACCACGCGCTGCTTTGGAAGAGGGAAGAACGCTTCCAACACGCAGTTCTCTGCGGCGTGTGCCAGAAAACGATGTCTATCGCCGACTACCTGGAGTGCGAGGACTTCTGCCCGCACTGCCGGACACCCTTCAACCCGGGTTGCCGCTCGCACCGCGCCCTATATTTCGACTTCTGAGACTTTAGGGAACCTTTGACTACCCAATTCCACATAATCAGTTAACGGTGTGTATCACCGAAGGGAAAACCATGAACAAAAAGGTCATTGTCACAGCGCTGGCGATCACCGCGGCCGCTTCGACCATGGCGTCCGAGATGCCGTGGACCAAGAACTTCAATACGGCCAAGCAGATGGCGGCGCAGTCCGGCAAACTCATCATGCTGGACTTCTACACTGATTCGTGAAAAGTGTGCAAACAACTTGATGCGGAAACGTACACCGACGCATCCGTCATCAAGGCTGCGGGACAGTTCGTCCCAATCAAGGTGAATGCGAAGAAGGATGGCAAAGAGATTGCCGATCATTACGACGTTCACAGCTTTCCGAGGATCAAGTTCGTCGACGCAAACGGCGACGTCTTTGGTGAGATCATCGGCTTTTTGCCCCCCAAGGACTTCATCGAGGCGATGACGACGGCCCAGGAAATCTACAAGGACTATCCAGCGGCGAAGAAGACGATCGCTAGGAATCCCAACGACGGCGCGGCCAACGTCTTGATGGCGCGAGTCGACGCCGTCCGCAAGGATGCCAAGTCCGCCGCGGCTGCACTCAGCAGGGCTGAGGCCGCGCATTACCATGGATCAGACTTCGCCAAGGGCTGCAACGCGGTCGGTGACGTCTACCAGATGGGTAGTGACTTCAAGACTGCGATCGGGTACTTCAAGAAGGGTCTGGATGCGAGCACGAGCGTTGCAGACAAGGCCTACTCTCTCGTCTCCATAATGTCCTGCTACGATAGTGAGCACGACATGGACAACGCGAAGAAGTACGCGAAACAACTCAAAGCGCTCGTTGGCGCACCGAAGGACTACGTCGACTACGCCGACGAGATCCTCGGCGGCAAATAATCGTCCAAGAGCGCAACTTGGTGAGTCGTGGGCCGCACCCTCACTGTGCGGCCCATGACCAAAACCTGATATGTTGAGCAAAGAAGCCGGAAAGGGGAACCGACACAAAGGTAGTTTCTTGGTAAGCCGAAAATCGCAACCGTGCCAATACAGTGACCCCTGCACTAACTGTAAAAAATGATACACATTCGATAGACCGTTGCACTAGGAGTCTCTGCTTCGACTTCTGAGACAATCGGGAACCTTTGACCACCAGATTCCGGATACTAAGTTAACGGTGTTCGACACCGGGAGCAAACCATGAACAAGAAGGTCATTGTCACCGCCCTGGCGATCACCGCAGCCGCTTCGGCCATGGCATCCGAGATGCCGTGGGCGAAGGACTTTGATTCGGCCAAGCAGGTGGCGGCGCAGTCCGGCAAACTCATCATGCTGGACTTTTACGTAGACGGGGATAGCTGGTGCAAGAAGCTTGATGCCGACACGTTCTCCGACGCGTCTGTCATCAAGGCAGCGGGACGGTTCGTCCCGATCAGAGTTAACGCGGTGAAGGAGGGCGCCGATCTTTCCACTAAGTACAACGTCTTCATCTATCCGGGGGTCAAGTTCATAGACGCCAACGGCGACATCTTCGGTGACATCAGCGGCTATTTGCCTCCTGGCGATTTCATGGAGGCGATGATGGACATCCAGGACATCTACAAGAACTATCCGGCGGCGCAGAAGACGCTGGCCAAGAACCCCAACGACGGCGCTGCCAATGTCCTTATGGCGCGCGTCGACGCTGCCCGGAGGGACGCCGCATCCGCCAAGGCCGCGCTCAGCAAGATCGAGGCTGCGCACTACGACGGGCCAGGACTGGCCAAGGCCTATAACGCGGTCGGCGACCTCTACCAGATCCTTGGTGACGCCAAAGGCGCGATAGGGTACTTCACGAAAGGGCTGGATGCGGGCAAGGTCGTCGCAGACAAGGCCTACTCACTCGTCTCTATCATGAGTTGCTACGCCAACACGGGCGACAAGGACAACGCGAAGAAGTTCGCGAAGCAACTCAAGGCGCTCGATGGAATATCGAAAGAATTCGCTGACTACGCCGACCAGATCCTCGGCGGCGAATAACCGCCCTACAGCGCAACTTGGCGAGTCATGGGCCGCACTTACACAGTGCGGCCCATGCCCAGAGACTGATATTTCGGGCGCCGTCGCACGCACTGTATCAAGAGCAGCAAATCAGACCGTCGACTACTCGACTCAATCTCGGATCAGGGATGACATACACGAGCGCTCGATCGTGCGCGTCAAGGGGATGTTCGTCCCTGACCTTCTGAGTTGCAGCGGCCATTGCACGAAATATAAAATATCATACACAGTCTGTTGAGGGCTCAACCGCGCTCTCATACCCGCTGTGTAAGACATTAGGGAACCTTTGGCCGCTCACTTCCGCATAATAGGTTAGCGGTGTGCGACACCGAAGGGAAAACCATGAACAAAAAGGTCATTGTCACAGCGCTGGCGATCACAGCGGCCGCTTCGGCCATGGCGTCCGAGATGCCGTGGGCGAAGAACTTCGATTCGGCCAAGCAGATGGCGGCGCAGTCCGGCAAACTCATCATGCTGGACTTTTACACGGACTGGTGAACCTGGTGCAAGAAACTTGAAGCGGACACGTACTCCGACGCGTCCGTCATCAAGGCAGCGGGACAGTTCGTTCCAATCAAAGTTAACGCGGAGAAGGATGGCATCGATCTTGCCACGCAGTACAACGTCCACAGTTATCCGAGGATCAAGTTCATAGACGCGAACGGCGACGTATTCGGCGAGATCAGCGGCTACATGCCTCCCGAAGATTTCAAAGTCGCGATGATGGACATCCGGGACGTCTACCAGAACTATCCAGCGGCGCAGAAGACGCTCGCCAAGAACCCCAACGACGGCGCTGCCAATGTCCTAATGGCGCGAGTCGACGCTGCCCGGAGGGACGCCGCATCCGCCAAGGCCGCGCTCAGCAGGGTCGAGGCTGCGCACTACGACGGGCCAGGATTGGCCAAGGCCTACAACGCAGTCGGCGACCTTTACCAGATCCTAGGCGACTTCAAGGGCGCGATCGGATACTTTTCGAAGGGCCTGGATGCGAGCAAAGTCGTCACGGACAAGGCGTACTCGCTCGTCTCCATCATGGTGTGCTACGCCAGTGCTGGCGACAAGGACAACGCCAAGAAGTTCGCGAAGCAACTCAAGGCGCTCGACGGCGCTCCCAAGGACTACGTCGACTACGCCGACCAGTTCCTGAACGGAAAGTAGACTCGCCAACAGCAAGAGACATGAACCCAGGGTCGATCAAACGGCGGCTCCAGGGTTCTTGTCTCTTTTGTGAATGGTGCCCAGGGTGGGACTTGAACCCACACTCCCTTGCGGGAAGCGGATTTTAAGTCCGCTGCGTCTACCGTTCCGCCACCCGGGCCCTCGCCCGGAGTATACCGACGCCCCTACCGGACGCTCCCATGCTGTCTAGCGGTACACATCACCGCCTGAAGTCGCAGGCTCATTACCTCACGCCCACTACTAGTTACCCGTTTCCCGTTACGAACTACTCCCCAGGTACCCTGCGCCATGCCACGCTACGAGATGAACGAGGACGTCTGCAGGGCCTCGACCATCCCTTCCGACCTCTACACCTCCCAAGAGGCTTTTGTGGAAGCGAAAGAGAACATCTTCGCGCGCTCGTGGCAGTACGTCACCCACGCCGACACCCTGAAGGTCCCCGGCCAACTCTTCCCGTTTACACTCCTCGAAGGCTGTCTAGATGAACCCATGCTTCTAGCAAGAGACATGGACGACAGAGTCCATTGCCTCAGCAACGTCTGCACCCACAGGGGCAACATCGTCTGCGAAGGCGCCGGCAACGCCAACCACCTGCGCTGCCGCTACCACGGTCGCCGCTTCAACCTCGACGGCACCTTCAAATCAATGCCTGAGTTCGAGGGCGTCGTGGGCTTCCCGTCCCCAAGCGACGATCTCCCAAAGATAAACCACGTCGAATGGCGACAGTTCTTCTTCGCTTCCCTAGACCCGCAATGCAACTTCGACCAATACACCAAAGAGGTCGAAGACCTATGCGGATTCATGCCAATCGAACAGTTCGTCCACGACCCGGCGGGTCAGCGCGACTACCTCGTCAAAGCGCACTGGGCGCTCTACGTCGACAACTATCTCGAAGGCTTCCACATCCCCT
>DATLWQ010000426.1:0-4136 GCA_035576225.1 Fimbriimonadaceae bacterium
CGGCGGTCGTAGGAAACGCGAACGGCGGCAGCGGAATGGTGTGGAACGGCATGGTCATCCAGACCGACGACGGAAGGATCATCCTCGACCCGACCGGCGAGATCGAGGTCTCCTCGATCCCAGAAGGACTCATCTCCAAACCCACCCTACTGTGGCTGATCGACTCCAAGCGCGCCGGCGCCAACAACGTCGAACTCAGTTACCTCACCCATGGCATGTCCTGGAAGGCCGACTACGTCCTCAGCCTCGACAAGGCAGGCAAGGTAGGCGACCTCAAGGGCTGGGTCACCCTCACGAACAACTCGGGCGCGACCTACACGAACGCAAACCTCAAACTCCTCGCAGGTGACGTGATGCGCGCGCAGCCGCAGACGTTCGGAGGCGCCGACCGGGCGGTCTTCCAGAACATGGCGGGGAAGGCGGCCTTCACCCAAGAGCAGTTCTCCGAGTACCACCTCTACACTCTCCAGCGTCCGGCGACCGTCCGCAACAAAGAGATCAAGCAGGTCTCGCTGCTGGAGGCGACCGGCGTGCCAGTCTCCAAGAAACTGGTGATCGACGCGATGCGCAACTATCCCGGTTACCGACCGACCGAAGGCCAGGTCGGCACAGGAGACATCAAGCCGCTCGTCTTCATCGAGTTCAAGAACGACGAGGCCAGCCACCTCGGAATGCCGCTCCCGATGGGCACCGTCAAGGTGTTCCAGCGCGACAGCACCGACTCGCTCCAGATGCTCGGCGAGGCCGACATCGACCACACGCCGAAGAACGAAGAACTCTCGCTCCCCGTAGGCCGCGCGTTCGACATCGTAGCCGACCGCAAGAGGATCGACTTCAAGTGGCTCAACAACAGCCGCACAGGCACGGTCGAGACCTTCGAGATCGAAGTCCGCAACCGCAAGGAGACCGCAGAGACGGTCCACGTCTACGAGCGCTTCGGCGGCGAATGGACGATCACGTCCAAGACCGACGCGTTCAACAAACTGGACGCGCACACGGTCGACTTCGTCCTCAACCTAAAGCCGAACGAGGTCCACAAAGTCACCTACACGGTCGAGACGCGCTGGTAGCGCTCGTCAGTGGGCCCGAGGGGACTGGCTGCGCCAGTGGCGTAGCGCGTGCAACAGCGCCGCTACGCCGCCCTCTTTCGTGTGCTTGCCGATATGCGTTCCTTTAAAACCGGTGAGACGCCCACGCGCCTCCATCGCGGCTGTCACCTTCGCATGGTCCTTCTCATCGATCGTCTGCTTGATCGCGTGCAGTTCGTTGTCCTCGATGAACACGCCGCCGCACGTCTTGCACGAGTCGACCAAGGTCGGCGAGGAGTACTGGTACCGGAACTTCTCGAGAGTCTTCTTGCACCGCGGGCACCGTTTCGCCCCTTCCGGTTGGTGGATCACCGAGATCTCAGGCACGAACTTGTCCTCGAGAATCTGTAACAGGGCCGGTGCCTCCTTCGCCAAAGAAGCAAGTTCGCCCGAATCGAACCAGATCCCGGCGCACTTTCCGCAAACGTCCAGCCTCAGCCCGGCGAACTCGACGGGCTTCATGTCTAGTCTGCAAGAGGGGCATTTGAGGGCCATGAATACAGTGTATCGCTGCCCCAGGGCCGCCTGTGACGATTGCCGACCCGTGCTCAGACACCAATTTCTCTAGGTTCCAGAATCTTAACTTTCTCTGTAACGCTATCCTCTGCGACCCGAACTTCTGTATCCTTGCCAGTCACCCCTGGTGGGGAAGACCGACAGGAGGGACTGGAACAGAAGAATGGAAGAGAAAGACTTTGGGGTAGCACGCCGACAGCGCGTTGAAATCCGGGGGGCTCGTGGGCAATAATGGCACCGAGAGTCATCTCAAAAAGGGAGAACAAAATTGAAAAGGGATCTTTCTATCCGTCTCTTCGGTCGTGTCTGCGCGGAGGTCGACGGCAAAGTCGTCGACACGTTTACGACCAACTATTGTCGAAGTCTGCTCGCCTTCCTGGCGATGCACGCCGACGTCGACCATCCTCGTGAGCGGATCATCCAGGCGCTGTGGCCCGGAGCATCGGACCACTCTGCTCGCAACCGCCTGAGCGTCACGCTCTACCACCTGCGCCAATCGCTCGCGGCGGCACACCGGTCCTTCCCGGACGTGATCGTCGCGGGCCGCAGTTGGCTCCGACTGGATCCGGCCGGCGTCGCCATCGACCTGCACGCCTTTCGGGCCGACGTGCTCAGTGCGCGTCTGGCGAAGGACGCGGAAAAAAAGCGCGCTCGCTATCGATCTGCCGTCGACTACTACCGTGGTCCCCTCGCTCCAGGCATCAAGTTCGACTGGGCGCTCGCGCGCCAAATAGAGGCGTCTGAACTCTTCCAAGAGGCCGTCTTATGGCTCGCTACCGACCTCGAAAAGACCGACGGGCGCGACTCCGCGATGGCGCTCATCGCCTCAGCGCTCGACACCGAGCCGTACTCCGAGTCCGCCACCGAACTGCTCACGTCCTGGTACGTCGAGGATGGCGAGTATGAAAAGGCCTTCGGAACCGCCAAACGCCTGCGTCGAGCACTGGCCGCCCAGGGCCGCGCGCCGGGCAGGCAGATGATGGAGCGCATCGACCAACTCAACGCGATCATGACCGACAAGACCAAGGCTGTCGTCTTCGCGGACGAGGCGACGCTGACCATCATGGGCGCGCGCGAAGTTGAGGACGAAACGTTCTCAGAAGTCGTCCGCGAGAGCGGTGCAAAGGCGTATAACAATGGCCCCGTCGCGTTCTATTTCAATCCGCTCCAGGCCTACGAGGCAGGGAAGTTGCTGCTCGCATCGTCTCCGCGCACCGTCCTTCTTCTCCACACCTCGGTCATGTCGCCCAACGACCCACCGCCGCAGGCGTTCCACACTGCGCTGGACACGTTGGAACAGGGGGGGCTCTATGGAACAGAGGCGACGGCCGTCCTCCTGCGCCAACAAGGCATCGCCTCCCGCGCAGTCCCGGCAACAAACGGCAAGGTGTACAAGTTGTGCTGACCTGCCACCTAGCACAATCAAGTTTTCACTGAACGAACCTGTGCCTTCTCGTGGTCACGCCACTCTCGCTTCAGCATCGCGTTCGCCTGCAGAGCATTCCCTCCCCCTTGGGATTTGCCGCGTCGAAGCCTGGCTATCCAGGGTTCGACCCGCGCAAAGGTTAGGGAGGGGGTGCCAGAACACGCGAGTCACGAACGCCAATCGCGCTTCAGCATCGCGTTCGCCTGCGGGTCGCCGACGAACTCTTGCCTCGCCGGGTCCCACTCCAACCGCCGCCCGCCCAGCCGCAGCGAAATGTTTGCCATGTGGCACACCGTCCCGGATCGGTGACCGACAGAAGCCGGACACATCGTCTGCTCGCGCGAACGCACGCACGCCAGAAAGTTGTCCGCGTGGTCGTTCGAGACAGGCACCCGCGGCGCGTCAGCAGGCAAAGGCGAATCGATCAACGACTGCTTGCTCGCGCCGATCCGCTCGCGCGAAACGAAGATCCATCCCTCGTCGCCAGTGAACAAGATCCCGTTCTCCCCCGCGCTCGAGCAGTTCAAAGTCACGCCGCTTGCATACGCATAGTCCACCGAGAACTCCGGAAAAGCGCTGTAAGAGAACGCACCGACCAGTTCTTGGTTCTTGCCAGTGCCCTGCACGGAGACCGGGCCGCTGTCGTCCATGTCCAGCGCCCACTGCACGATGTCGTTGTGGTGCGCGCCCCAGTCGGTCAGCCGCCCGCCCGAATACTCGTGCCACCAACGGAACGTGTAGTGGCACCGCTCGGTGCAATACTCCGCCATCGGCGCGGGGCCGAGCCAGAGGTTCCAGTCCAAAAAGTCCGGCGCGGGCTTCTTCGCAAAGTTGCCGCCGATCGTGCCCGTCGGCAGGTGCGTCTCCACCGACTGCACCCTTCCGATCCGCCCGTTGCGCACCAGGTCCACCGCCAGCCGGAACCGCGGGTCGCTGCGCTGCTGCGTGCCGGTCTGAAAGACGCGCCCCGTCTCCTTTTGCGCCGCCTCGACCATCTTCCCCTCGTCGATCGTCAGCGTCATCGGCTTTTCGCAGTACACGTCCTTGCCGGCGTGCATCGCGGCGATCGCGGCCTTCGCGTGCCAGTGGTCGGGCGTGCCGATCAG
>DATLWQ010000427.1:0-3388 GCA_035576225.1 Fimbriimonadaceae bacterium
ACGACTGGCTTCAAGACTGGCTTCTATCTCGACCAGCGCAATACGAGAAGGGAGCTTGGGAGGCGCGTACTGCCTGGCCAGACCGTGCTCGATTGCTTCTGCTACTCCGGCGGCTTCTCGCTGCATGCCGCACGGTCTGGCGCTCAGACCACGGGAATCGACATCCGTCCGGAGGCCGTCGATCTCGCCCAGCGCAACGCCAAGGCGAATGGCGTCGGCTCCGAGTTCCACGAGGCGAACGCGTTTGATTGGCTCGAGTCTGGGCCCAAGGAGTCTTTCGACTGGATCGTTCTCGATCCGCCAGCAATCGCCAAGACCGAGGCCAAACGCGACTCTCTCAAATGGGCGATCTGGAAACTGGTTCATCGTTCGGTTCCGCTTCTCAAGCCCGGTGGGCGCATCATCGCCTGTTCTTGCAGTTACCAACTCGACCGAAAGGAACTGGTCGAAACGGCGCGGCTCGCAGCCGGTGACCGGGGAGTGCGCATGTACCTGGAAGGCGTGACCCTGCAGGACCTCGACCACCCTGCGCCCGTCCAGTTCCCTGAAGGTCTCTATCTCAAATGCGCCTGGCTACGCATAGGCTGACTCCTGCTCCATACTCTTACTAAATGACCAACCTCGACATCGCGCAGGCGGCGAGGCTCCGTCCGATCGAGGAGATCGCCGGATCGGCAGGGCTCGGGAAGGACGACTACGACCCGCTCGGAAGGTACAAGGCCAAACTGACCTATAGCGCGATGAACCGCCTTGCGGCAAAAAAGAGGGGAAGGCTCGTTCTCGTCACGGCAGTCACCCCGACCCCCGCAGGCGAAGGGAAGACGACCATGACGATTGGTCTGACGCAGGCGCTCAACAAGATCGGTAAGACCGCGGTAAGCGCGACAAGGGAGCCTGCCCTCGGCCCGGTCTTCGGCGTCAAGGGAGGCGCGGCGGGCGGCGGCTACAGCCAGGTCCTCCCTATGGAGGACATCAACCTCTTTTTCAACGGCGACATGTCGGCGATCGCGGCCGCGCACAACCTCTGTAGCGCGATGCTTGATGCCCACGTCCATAACGGCAACACCCTCGACGTCGACGTCCGCATGCCCGTCTGGCCGAGGACCGTCGACATGAACGACCGCGCCCTTCGCAACATCGTCGTCGGCCTC
The DNA here is from genome assembly GCA_035576225.1 of Fimbriimonadaceae bacterium. Taxonomy (GTDB): domain Bacteria; phylum Armatimonadota; class Fimbriimonadia; order Fimbriimonadales; family Fimbriimonadaceae; genus JADFMN01. The sequence goes on from DATLWQ010000427.1 coordinate 1,152, forward strand.
GGAGGAAGGAACAACGGCTACGCGCACGAAGACGGATTCGTCGTCACGCCTGCGAGCGAGGTCATGGCCGTGCTCTGTCTCTCCAAAGACATCACCGACCTCAAAGAGCGCCTCGGCAAGATCATAGTGGCCGTCGACAAGGAGAACGCACCGATCACCGCCAAGGACATCAAAGCGCCCGGTGCAATGGCCGCGCTTCTCCGCGACGCGATTCGGCCAAATCTCGTGCAAACGATCGAAGGTGCGCCTGCGCTTATCCACGGCGGCCCGTTTGGGAACATAGCCCACGGATGTTCTAGCATCATCGCGACGTCGTGCGCGCTGGGAATGGCCGATTTCGCCGTCACAGAAGCCGGCTTCGCCAGCGACCTCGGCGCGGAAAAGTTCATGCACATCAAAGTGCCGCACCTCGGCAAGTCGCCGGACGTCGTCGTCTTAGTGGCGACGGTCAGAGCGCTCAAGCACCACGGTGACGGCGACCTCGCTCAGGGCACCGCAAACCTCGAACGCCACATTCGACACCTTAAACAGTACGGCGTTCCTATCGTCGTCGCAGTCAACCGCTTTACCGATGACGCGCAGGACGAACTCGACCACGTCGTCGACTTCGCCAAGGAGTTCGGCGCAGATGCGGTCGTAGCAGACCCTTGGAACAGTGGAGGTGAGGGATGCACCAACCTCGCTTCTCTCGTCGCGCAAGCGCCACGCTCCCAGTTCTCGCCGATCTATGCCGAGGACGACCCGTTCGAGACCAAGTTACAGAAGATCGTTGTGAACGTCTACGGCGGCGATGGCTTCGAACTGAGCCGCGCAGCAAAGAGGCGCCTCAAGTGGGTCAGGCAGCACGGCTTTGACCAACTCCCCGTCTGCATCGCCAAGACACAGGCGAGCCTGAGTGACGACAGGCGCAAGAAGAACGCGCCGACAGGGTTCACCATTGAGGTCGACGAGATCCGGCCTTCAGCGGGCGCGGGCTTTCTCGTCGTGGTCTGCGGCGACATGCTCCTCATGCCCGGACTGGGAAAGACCCCAGCCGCGTTCAATATCGACGTCGACAAGAACGGCGTGATCAGCGGCCTCGTCTAAGGGTCCGCAACGCGCCTTCGACGCAAGAGCAGGAACACGGCGATCAATGTGACGCCCGAAAGATCGATCAGCACGTCCGTCACCCTTCCTCCACGCAAAGGCACGAACGTCTGGTGCCACTCGTCCAGCGCAGCATAGCCGACAGCGCCCAGATATGAAACCACCAGCACCGCAAGCGCCTTCAACCTTGTTCGCCGAACTGTCGCTACGAGGAGCAAAAACAACACAGAGAACTCCAACACGTGATAACCCTTGACGAACACCCACCACCACCTCCCCCAAAACTCGCCGAACTGTTCCTCCGTGACTTTCCAGGGCGACCACTTCGCCATCCACTCGACGAACCCCTTTGTCGAAATATAGGTCGATGAACTGACTGCGATCACGGTGGCCCATGCCAGGATCGGCCACCACTTCCGCAGGAACTCCTTCATGTGCGGAGTACGAGCACGTTCCATGGTTCGTTGCCGACCATGTGCATCGCCGTCGAACCCATCACCAGCCGCTCGAGATACCCATGCCCGTGCGCTCCCAGGATCAGCAGCCCTGCCTCCGTCCGCGCCATCACTGAACTGATCACTTCGTTCGCGCTTCCGGTGACAACGACGGACTCTGTCTTAGAGCAGATCGGCGTGACCTTCTTGCACACGGCCTCGTTCCTCTGTGCGAGTACGTCCGCGTGCGTGGAATCTCCCGGCGCCTCTTCGTCCAATGCTTCGCGCACGCGCTCGTCGGTCGTGTCCGCGCAAACGACAGTCACCTTTCCCAACCTCGGCGCAAGACGCACGAGTAGGTCGACGCAGCCGTCCGCATATTCCGAGTGGTCCGTCGCAAGCACCGCGTCGAGCGTTCCTTCGCCCGATGCCTGCTTGCCCACGAGGATGCTGTGCTTGGAGTCCACGACGAGCGCGCGCGTCACCGAACCCATGATGAAACTCGCCAGGCTCCCCTTCCGTCCAGACCCCGCGACGATCAAGTCTGCGCCCTCGGCACTCGCGACCTCAGTGATCATGTGCGAAGGCTTTCCGAACACGCTGACCGACTTGCTTCGAAGTCCCTTCGCTTCGAGTTCTGTAGCGAGTTCCGACATCCGCCGCTCACCATCCTCCCTGCGCTGTCGCTGGATCTCTGCGATCGGGCTCATCGATCCC
>DATLWQ010000428.1:0-16434 GCA_035576225.1 Fimbriimonadaceae bacterium
CGCCGCACCCTACGTCAAGGATTTCAGCGCCCGAGACGTCACCGGCAAGGCCGATCATTGCGCGGTCGAGCACGCGCTCGCGGTTGACGTCCCCAGCGTCCACGAACTCCAGCCAGGCCCTTGCCGAATCCTCCCATCCTGACGAGATGCGGTCCACAGGTCCGATTAAAGCAGGATTGTGAAACTTTCCAGGCAGGCCACAAGGATACTTATTGTCATGCACGCGAGTGAACTGATCGGATATCAACTGGAGGCTTCTGGGAAACAAATTGAGAAGGCGCTGGAGGGCCTGGACGAGTCGAAGTGGGAGGGCCGGCTACGAGCCGACTGCATGAGCCCGGCCGAGACCGTCGCGCACCTCACGGAGTGCTATATCGCCGCACAAAAGGACATCGCCGGAAAGCAGCACGAGTGGGGGTCGTACTTTGCCAGCGAGGACACGCCCGAGGGGCTGCTCAAGACTATGAGGGCAGAGCGGGAAAAGGCGTGCGAGTCCATCCGGGGCGCGAACGACGAGAACGCGCTCAAGGCGGCCACGCAGTACATCGTGCTCCACGACGCCTACCACGTCGGACAACTCAGCGCGTACAGGATGGGCGTCGAACCGGAGTGGGACTCATATACGATCTATAACTGACTATTCTTCGTCCGCGCTCGGTCGCCAAAAGGCGCCGATCACGGCGTTGTAGGCGAACCAGAACCACGCCGCAGAAAAAGGCAGGAACACGAACCAGGTGTCGGACCGGAACACGCTCGGGACGACGATGGCGCCGATCCCAAGCACGAGGAAGAGCGAGATCGCGGGCCCGTTCACCGCGCCGAGGTTCCTCATGAACCGCTCGACGCCGACCGGATCCTCCTTCGGAGACTTGCCCAGTAGCCGGCCGAACTCCCGAGTCAGCGGCTGGAGCCCGAGCCAGATGCTCGCGACCACGAAAAGCGCCAGCAGCACAGCCGCGACGAACATGAGAGCGCGTACGTTGCGGAAGAAGAGCCTGGCGTAGGTGGTTCCCGGCAGCCGCACCATCCCGTTCACGATCAGTGCGACGAGCCAGCAAAGGGGCGCGCTAAAGAGCCCGACGGTCCACCGCTTCCAACGGGCCATGGTGGGGATGTTCTCGAGCAACCATTCTCGGTCATAGGCGCTCACGATGCGCCCCACCACGTCCGGGCCGTAGCCGATATAGACCCAGTCGCCGCTGGAACTGCGCCGGAAGAACTGCTCGTAGACCTGGGGTTCCGAGTTCATCGGTCGAACCGATATTGGCACACCGACCCACTGCCCAGCGGACGGGTCGCCCGGTGTATACTCCCTCCCTGCGCCCCTAGGGGCGCAAGTACACACGGCCCGGCCCGCCACTGGGTCCCCGGAACGTCGGGGTTGGCGGCGGTCAGGCTTGGGCCGGAGGAACAACCCAGGAAACAGAATATGCCGCAACTGAGCATGAAAGAACTGCTCGAAGCGGGCGTCCACTTCGGGCACCAGACCAGGCGCTGGAACCCGAAGATGAAGCAGTACATCTATGGCGCTCGCAACGGGATCTATATCGTCGACCTCCACCAGACCATCAAACTGTTCGAGGACGCCCTCAACTTCATTCAGAACATCGTCAACGACGGCGGGAGCGTGCTGTTCGTCGGCACGAAGAAGCAGGCGCAGGCCGCGATCAAGGAGACGGCCCAGCGCAGCGGGCAGTACTTCGTCACCGAGCGGTGGCTGGGCGGGATGCTGACCAACTGGCACACGATCCAAGCGCGCATCGCGCGACTGCGCGAACTCGACCGGATGGAGGAGGACGGCTACTTCGCAAGGCTGCCCAAGAAAGAGGCGCTTCAGCGAAGGGCCGAGCGCGAGAAACTCAACCGCTACCTCGAAGGCATCCGCGACATGGCCAAGCCGCCCAAGGCGATGTTCGTCGTGGACGTCAACAAGGAGGCCATCGCCGTAGCCGAGGCGCGCAAACTCAACATCCCCGTCGTCGCGATCGTCGATACGAACTGCGACCCGGAGATGGCCGACTACGTGATCCCCGGCAACGACGACGCCATCCGCGCAATCCGACTCGTCACACAAAAGTTCGGCGATGCGATCCTCGAGGTCAAGCCGTACGTCGACGCCGCAGCCCGGGACGAGGAAGGAGAGGGCGAAGGTGACATGAGCGAGGGTGCAGTCCAGTTTGGCGAGGTCGAGGAGGAGTTCATGAGATCCTTCAACGAAGGTTCGAGGAGCACTGAAGCCAAATCGGTCGTAGACGACAACAGTGCCGATGAGTTGGACGAGGACGACGACAAGGTCGGAGTGGGAGAAGACGAAGAATGAGTACAGAAGTGAAGATCGAAGCCGCAATGGTCAAGAAACTGCGGGACGAGACAGACGCCCCGATGATGGACTGTAAGAACGCCCTCGTCGAGGCAGCGGGTGACTACGGCAAGGCCAAACAGATCCTTCGTGAGAAGGGCCAGGCCGCCGCGGCCAAGCGGGCCGGAAGGTCGACGAGCGAGGGCCTCGCCCTCGTCGTGGCGAACGGCGACTCGACCAAGGCCGCAGGAATCGTCGTCGAGTGCGAGACGGACTTCGTCGCGCGCAACGAGGACTTCAAGGCGCTGGTGCAGACGCTCGCCGACGGAATCCTCAGCGAGACCGACGCAAACCCCGGTGAGACCAAGGCGCTCTCTGGCGACACGGTCGTAAGTGGCAAGAGCCTCTCGCAGCACGCGGCCGACGCTGTCGCCAAGATCCGCGAGAACATCAAGATCGCGAACGCCGCCGTCGCTAAGGCTGGCGATGGGCAGAAGATCGCGGTGTACAACCACACGAACACAGGCAAGATCGCAACGTTCGTCGTCTACAGTGGAAACGACGCCGAGGCTGCCGCGCAGATCGCCGTCCACACGGCCTGGGGCAAGCCCAACTTCCTGAAGAAGGACGAAGTGCCGCAGGACGTGATCCAGAAGGAGATCGAGATCGAGACCCAGCGGGCCGTCAACGACGGCAAGCCTGCCGAGATCGCATCGAAGATCGCCCAGGGGCGCGTGAACAAGGAGTACTTCCAAAAGGAGGTGCTTCTCGAACAGCCGTTCTACACCGACCAGGGCACCAAGACAGGCGAGTACGCGAAACAGCACGGACTCGAGATCTTCGGCTACGCGGTCTTCGCCGTCGGCGCCAACTCGGACGAAGAGTAGCCCATGAGCGTCGCCTACCCACGAGTCCTGCTCAAGATCAGCGGCGAGGCCCTCGCCGGTGGCGCGGGCTTCGGGCTCGACCCGGCGACGCTCGAATACATCGCCAAAGAGATCGTTGCGGTCCACGCGCTCGGCGCACAGGTGGCCGTGGTCGTGGGCGGCGGCAACTTCATCCGAGGCGAGGCGTTCAGCGCGGCGGGCGGGCTCGACCGCACGGTCGCAGACCACATGGGCATGCTCGGCACGATCTCCAACGGCCTCGCGCTCCAGGCGGCGATCGAGGGCCAAGGTGTCCAGACACGCGTCCAGAGCGCGATCAACATCGAGGAGGTCTGCGAGCCGTTCATCCGACGCCGCGCGGTCCGCCACATGGAGAAGGGCCGCGTCGTCGTCCTGGCGGGCGGAACGGGCAACCCCTACTTCACCACTGACACTGCAGCCGTCCTGCGCGCGATGGAGGTCGACGCCAACCTGCTGATCAAGGCCACGAAGGTGGACGGCGTCTACGACAAGGACCCGAACACCAACAGCGACGCAAAGAAGTTTGAGACGATCGGATACTCCGAAGTCCTGTCACGCCGGCTCGCCGTCATGGATCTGACGGCGTTCACGATGTGTCAGGAAAACGGTTTGCCGATCATCGTGCTCGACCTGCTCAAACCGGGCAGCATCGCCAAGGCAGTGAAAGGAGAGACCGTCGGAACCCGCGTGGAAGGTGACTAAAGACATGACGCACACAATCATCAAAGACGCAGAAGATCACATGAGAAAGGCCCTCGAGGCCATGCAGCACGACTTTGCGCGCATCAGGACGGGGCGCGCTAACCCCCTAGTGCTGGAGCCGATTCACATCGACTACTACGGGGTGCAGACGCCTATCACGCAGGTCGCCACCGTCAGCGTGCCCGAGCCGCGGCAGCTCCTGCTCGCGCCGTACGACAAGAGCATGATCGGCTCGATCGAGAAGGCGATCCAGGCGAGCGACCTCGGCGTCAACCCGAACAGCGACGGCCAGACGATCCGACTGGTCTTTCCCGAAATGACGGAGGACCGGCGCAGAGACCTCGTCAAGCAGGTGAACCACCGCACCGAAGAGGGCTGCGTCTCCATCCGCCACGTGCGCCGCGACGCGCTCGACTCGCTCAAGAGGCTCAAGGAGGAGAAAGAGATGGGCGAGGACGAGGAGAAGCGGCTCGAAAAGGAGGTCCAGACCCTGACCGACCAGTACATCGAGCACGCGCACGAACTGCAGAAGAAGAAAGACGAAGAACTGATGCAGATCTGACGGTCCGGATGAACGAGACGCAGCGCAAGGCCCTCGCCGCGGGGGTGGACCTCGAACGACTGCCCGGTCACGTCGCCATCATCATGGACGGCAACGGGCGCTGGGCCAACGCCAAAGGGATGATGCGTCTCGTCGGACACCGCCAGGGCTACAAGACGCTCAAGGACGTCCTGCTCTCGGCCAGCAAACTCGGCATCGGATACCTGACCGTCTACGCCTTCTCAGCAGAAAACTGGCGCCGTCCAGAGGACGAGGTCTCCGGACTCATGCGCCTGATCGAGGAAGCGGCACGGTACGAACTGAAGGGCCTGATCGAAAACGACGTCCGAGTGCAGGTGATCGGCCGGCTCGACGAAGTGCCTGCATCGCTGCGCGAAGCGCTCGACGACCTGATCGTCAACACAAAGCGGAACAAGGGCATCGTCTTCACCCTGGCGATCAACTATGGCGGTCGCGCCGAGATCGTGGACGCCGTGAAGTCGCTCATAGCCGAGGGCCCCTGCGAGGTCACAGAGGAGGCGCTATCGAGGCGGATGTACAGCCCTTCCCTGCCCGAGCCCGACATGATCGTGCGTACGGCGGGCGAGATGAGGTGGAGCAACTTCCTCATTTGGCAGGGCGCGTACGCCGAACTCGTGGTCACGGACGTCGCCTGGCCGGAGTTCGGCGAGGATGAACTCATCGCCTGCGTGAAGAGGTTCCAGGCCAGGGACAGAAAGTTCGGCGGCCTGTCCCAATAGACTGGGCCCCCTAAGCGCACTTTGGAACCGCGCGGGTGTAGACTACGTTCCCACCACAGGAACCACCATGATTACAACGCTTGCACTCGCACTCACTATCACGCTGACGTCAGTCAACACGCCGCTTGTCTGCCCCGTCATGGGTGGCCCGGCCAAGGCAGGCGGCACCACCGTCGAATACGAAGGCGCCACCTACAGCTTCTGCTGCCCCGGCTGCGACACCGCGTTCGCCAAGGATCCGGACAAGTACATCAAGGAGCAGGCAAAGGCCGGAAAGACCACCGGAGAGTTCCTCTTCGACCCGATCTCAAACCAGCGCATCAAGCCCGACAAGGCCAAAGCGAGCATGGACTACAACGGGATTCGCTACTACTTCTATTCCGAGGACAACCTCGAGGCGTTCAAGAAAGACCCTAAGAAGATGTCAGCGACGCCAGAGAAGGAGAGCATGACCTGCGCGGTCATGGGCTCCAAGATCGCCTCCTACTCGAAGGCGTCGGGCTACATGGACTACAAGAACGTCCGCTACTACTTCTGCTGCGCCTCCTGCACCCCGGCGATGGCGAAGGACCCCGATAAGTACGCGGGCAAGGACCTTCAGAAGCCTCAGGCGATCACGCTCACGAACTGACGCTCACCACTCACGAAAGCGAAGGGCGGTTGCTGGGATTCAGCAACCGCCCTATCTTTTCAAGAGCGCTAGAGCGCCTTGGGAAGGCGCCTGCAAAAGTCGAGCAGGGCAGACGGCGTCGACCGCATGGGCGCGATGCCCAGACTGGCCGTCTTTTCAAAACTCATCACGCTGTAAGCAGGCCGCTTCGCAGGAGTCGGCCAGGCCGAGGTCGGCACCGGAGCGATCATGACGGGACGTGGCTCGCCCAAGACCGCGTCTCGGTAGGTCTCGATCGCTAGGCAAGCCAGGTCGTACCACGTCATCGCGTCGGGGCCCGCCGTATGGTACACGCCTCCCTCCACGTCCTTCGCGACGAGGTCCGCCATCACGCGTGCCAGGTCGGCGGTGTAAGTCGGCGATCCCATCTGGTCGTTCACGACCTTTATGTCCTTCCCTTCCAGCCACGCTTTGATCAACGTACGAGGAAAACTCTTCCCGTTGGGGCCGTAGAGCCACGCCGTCCGCGCGATTACCGTCCTCTCACAGTTTTCGATCGCGTTCTTCTCACCCATCAGTTTCGTCACGCCGTACTTGCACTGCGGATCTGGAGAGTTTCTCTCTGTGTACGGCTCGCGCGCGCTGCCGTCGAAGACGAAGTCCGTGCTGACGTGCAAGAACCGCCAGTCGTTGCCCTGACAGATGAAAGCCAGCGCCCCCGGCGCCGCAGCGTTCACCTTGTGGGCCTCGAAGAACTCCTCCTCAGCCTTGTCTACCGCAGTGTAGGCGGCGCAGTTGACGATCCAGTCCAGGTTGCCAAAGTCGCGCTTGCGCAGCCTCTCCAGGTGCGTCTGGTTGGTGAGGTCGAGTTCCTTGATCGTCGGCGCGACAACGGCCCAGTTGCGCGACTGGAGTTCGGCGACCATGTCGGATCCGAGCATTCCGGCGGCGCCCGTCACTAGGATGCGCTTGGGCTGCGGAGTGGGCTCAGCGACCGCGGGGTCGGTGAGTGTTTCAGGGACTCCTGTGACCGGGGCATCGGCCTTCCCTGGAACAGATTTGTCCTCACCGTGCCTGCCTTGCAAAAGATTCAGCGTCGTCACCATACCGTCGCCGTTGACGACGGTAGTTTATCGCATGGCCGTCAAGAGGCGGCGCAAGTGATGACCTCTTGCGTGTACTCCTTCGTGTTCGCCTTGCCGCCGAGGTCCATCGTGAGGCACTTCCCATCGTGGCAGACGCGCAACACGGAGTTCATGATCCTGTCGGCCTGCTCGTGCCGTCCCAAATGGCGCAGCATCATGAGCGCGCTCAGTAGCAGTCCGGTCGGGTTCGCGACGCCCTTGCCCGCTATGTCGGGCGCGGAGCCGTGCACGGCCTCGAAGACGGCACAACCGACGCCGATGTTCGCCCCGGGAGCGATCCCAAGACCTCCGACGAGCCCGGCGCAGAGATCGCTGATGATGTCGCCGTACAGGTTCTCGGTCACCAGCACGTCGAACTGCTGCGGCCGCGTCACCAGTTGCATGCAGCAGTTGTCGACGATGACGTCGTCCGCCTCGATGTCGGTGTTGTCCTTGGCGACGTTGTAGAACTCCTCCAAGAAAAGGCCGTCCGAGAGTTTCATGATGTTCGCCTTGTGGACGACGGTCACCTTCTTCCGCCCCTGCTTGCGAGCCATGTCGAACGTGTACTTGAAGAGCCGCCGAGAACCCTGGCGGGTGATGACCTTGATGGACTGTGCGACGTCGGGGTGCGGCTGGTACTCGATCCCGGCGTACAGGTCCTCGGTGTTCTCTCTGACGATGATCAGGTCGACGTCCATATGGGCGAACGCGCCCTTCACTCCAGGCAGCGTCTTGGCGGGCCGGACGTTTGCAAAGAGGTCGAGCGCTTTGCGCAGCCGGACGTTGGCGCTGACGTGCCCGCCGCCCTTGGGCGTCGTCGTCGGGCCCTTCAGGGCGATCCCGATCTCACGGATCGTCTCGATCGTCGCCTCCGGCATGGGGTCGAGACCCTTCTCGATCGCGCTCAGTCCGGCGTCGAGATAGACCCACTCGGGCTTGAACCCCGTCGCTTCGAGGATGGCGAGGGTGGCCTGCATGATCTCAGGCCCGATTCCGTCACCTGGGACTACAGCAATTTTCTGGGCGTCCATCTCAGACTCATATTGGCATCCAATCGGGCCATTACCAGGCCGTTTCGGGTAACCATCGAGGAATAGGGACGTTATAGTAGTAGCAAGGACTTCAACGACGAGGTTAGAAACAATGTTTAGAAAGTGGTTCGTTACGGTCATCGCCATAGGCGCCCTGGTTCTCTTCGTCCCCTCGGTCTCCTACGCCCAACTCGGTAAGAAGGGCGGGGGCAAGAAGGGAGGCGGCCATTCCGGAGGTCACTCCGGTGGTGGCGGCAAGACCGAGCCGCCCAAGAAGAACAACGGCGGTGGCGGCAGTTCCGGCGGAGGCAGTTCCAGTGGCGGTAGTTCCGGCGGAGGTCAACTTGGCAAGGGCCGCGGTGGCGGAGGCCACTCCGGCGGTTCTTCTGGCGGCTCCTCAGGTGGATCCAGTTCCGGTGGGTCGCATTCTGGTGGAGGCAGCCGGTCTGGCGGTTCCAGCGGCGGCGGCATCCTGTCGTTCCCGCCCCAGGGCCGAAGCGGCGGTTCGAACGATCAGGGCCGCGGCGACGTGTTCCGCAAGACGCAGCCCTCGCGCAGCGGCTCGGTGCACTACGGCACGACAAGCAACGTCTTCAAGGAAGGAAGGCCGCAACCGGCCGACAGGGTGATCCCTGACGCGCCGACGATCAACAAGTCCAACCGCAGCGTCCGAGACGTGCTGCGAGAAGACCGTACGGTCGTCCACCGGCCCTACCGCGTCGGCTACTACAACCCGAACCCGTGGTGGTGCGACGACTTCTTCTACTACCCGTACTACGCGTTCGAGTACCGCCCAGGAAACTGCTACGCGTCGCCGTTCTACTACTACCCTCAGGTTCCCGGCTACGTCCTCGCGGCACGCGTCAGGATCGGTAGTTTCTCGCTCACCTTCGTCACGAGCAGGCAGTACCACTGGCACCGCCCATACCGCGGCGGCTACGGCTATAGCGGCTACGACTATCGTGGCGTCGGTGGGTATCGGGGCCACGGAGACGACTACAACACTATCGACTACGCCATCGACGACATTGTCCGCTCGTTCGAGGACGAGAGGATGCGGTACATGGAAAACCTCGTGCCGAGAGGCGGCTACATCCACGTGGCGCTCGAGGATCAGGCCGAGTACAGCATGAGGAGCGACGACTTCTACGACCTCCTTACCGACATCGTCGAAAACACCGATACGCGCAGTTATCAGATCCAGGACGTGCGGTACGGGCGCGACGGCCAGTACATCATCTACGCGGAGCACACCTTCCGCGACGGATGGGGCCGCTACGACACCAAGTACCACACGATCGTGCTCGACCGCACCCGCGGCGGGTACGAGATCACCTACTTCCGGGTCGACAGGTACCCCAACCGGTAGGTTCAGACCCTCCAGAGAAGCACCGGGGGCCGGGCTCAGCCCGGCCTCCGGTCGTTTGGGCCTCTAGTTTTTCCATAGATCGCCGAGAATTTCACATGAAAACCGAATTTCCAGGCAAAAACGCCTGGAATGAACCGGATGGAGAACACAGTGGGCCTGAGGATCAACACCAATATCCCGGCGATGACGGCTCTTAGGAACCTGAACATCAACGACGAGCAGTTGCAGGGCGTGACCACGCGCCTCAGCACCGGCTTGCGCATCAACACCGCCGGAGACGACCCCGCTGGGCTAGTTATCAGCGAGGCCCTTCGTGCACACATCTCCGGGCTCGGCCAGGCGATCAAGAACACCCAGGACGCCGTCAACATGGCCAAGACCGCCGAGGGCGCCCTTAACGAGGTCTCCCGGCTCATTCTGAGCCTGCGCAGCCTCGCCATCCACGCGGCCAACACCGCCGTGGTCGACGCCACCCAACTCCAGGCCGACCAGTCGCAGGTCCGCTCCGTCCTTCAGTCCATCGACCGCATCGCGACCCACACCTCCTGGGGCACCAAGAAGCTTCTCAACGGCAGCGCGGGCACGACCGCAGGCATCACGCGGACAGACCTTGTCAACAGCATGTACATCGGCGGCGAGTTCGCCGGTCAGCCGGTCGCGGACGGCCCAATTACCATCGCGCAAGTCACCCAGGCCACGCAGACGACCACCGGCCCGCTCGCGACAGTGTTCGCGGACTCCACCGCCCTGGTCAACGCAGGCACGTTCGTGCTCAACGGTACGACCTTCACCGTTCAGGCGGGCGAGTCGCTCGCAGACGTTACGGCCAAGATCAACGAGCAGACCGATACCACGGGCGTCACCGCCTCCATCGTGCCGAACGGCGCAGGGTTCTCAATCGACCTGACGTCGGTCAAGTACGGCTCCAATTTCCCGATCAGTTACCTCGAAACGTCCGACATCCTCAATGGCGGCGCGGCGGCCAACCCGGTCGCTGGCACCGACGCGGTCTACACGGTGACCACCAACGTCCAGCCTAGCGGCACGGCGACAGAGACCTTCACCGGCGGCCAGGGCGCTGGCGTCGACGGCCTCACGCTCACCTCGAGCAGCGGCAACAAGATGGTCATCTCCGTGGCGGGCAACAACAACGCCGCGGCGACGGTCGTCGGCCAACTCAGCGTCGGCACCATGAACTTCCAGATCGGAGCCCTCGCCGGACAGAACGTCGGCTTTTCGATCCCCAGTTTCTTCGCCAAGGACATGGGCACCAACGCCGTCCCGGGCAAGTCGCTCGCCGACATCGACCTCACGACGTCCCAGGGCGCACAAGACGCGATCAGGATCATCGACGACGCCGTCAGCGGAGTCTCCCTCCTGCGCGGCGACCTCGGCTCGTTCCAGGCGAACTTCCTCGAGTCCACCACTCGGTCGCTGAGCATCGCCCAGGAGAACATGACCGCCAGCGAGAGCACGATCCGCGACGCCGACGTCGCCAAAGAGATGACGGACTTCACCAAGGTCCAGATCCTGCGGCAGAGCGGAATGGCCGTCCTAGCCCAGGCGAACCAGTCGGCCCAGAGCGTCCTGACCCTCTTCGGCAGGTAGGATCGACCCCTCGGGGGTATCTGGATAACTTGGGGGCTATTTGAAATTAACCCTGTAGTGGGTTGGCCATAATTGGTCTGTGCCTGTCTGGGGAATCGTGAACCAGAAGGGCGGTGTCGGCAAGACGACGACCGCCGTCAATCTCGCAGCGGGGCTCGCTCAGAAGGGCCACCGCACCCTCCTTCTCGACGCCGACCCCCAAGGGAACGCTACGACCGGGCTCGGAGTCGACAAGAGGCAGGTTCGCGGAACCCTCTACGACGTCATCCAGCGCACCGTCAGCGACCCCAACGCCACAGACGCCGTCCGGAACGTCGTCCTGACCGTCTCCCCGAACCTCGACCTCGTCCCCTCGACCCTGGATCTGGCCGGTGCCGAGTCCGTCTTGATGAACGCCGTCGGCAAGGAACAGATCCTCCGCGAGGCGGTCGCCGGCGTCTATAAGGACTACGAGTGGATCATCATCGACGCGCCGCCCAGCCTCGGCCTCCTTACGGTCAACATCCTGGCTGCCTGCGACAAGATCATCGTCCCGCTCCAGACCGAGTTCTACGCCATGGAGGGAGTCTCCCACCTGTTGACGACCATCGACGTCGTCAAGCGGCGCATCAATCCCAGGCTCGAGGTCGCCAAGGTGCTCCTCACGATGTACGACGCCCGCAACAACCTGGCGCAGAACGTCGCCGAGGAGGTCCAGGGCTACTTCGGCTCAAAAGTCTCGCGGGTCATCATCCCGCGCAACGTCCGGCTGAGCGAGGCGCCAAGTTTCGGCGAGCCCGCCCTCTCCAAGTTTCCCGAGTCCAAGGGCGCCGTGGCGTACCGTGAACTCGTCGATGAGGTTCTGCAAGAATGCGTCGCGCTCTAGGAAAAGGCCTGTCTCAGCTCATGGGTGAAGAAAGCGAAGCCCCGACGACGATCGTCGTCACATCTATCCGACCGAACTCGCACCAACCGCGGCGAAACTTCGACGAGGATGCCTTGTCCGAACTGGCGATGTCCATCGCCGAAGTCGGCGTCCTGTTGCCCCTCATCGTCCGCCCCGTCACCGAGGGACAGTACGAACTGATCGCCGGCGAGAGGCGCCTGCGCGCCGCGCAGATCGCGGGGCTCGCCGAGGTTCCCGTCATCGTCCGCTCCGCGAGCGAGCAAGACTCGCTCGAACTCGCCCTGATAGAGAACGTACAGCGCGAGAACATCTCCGCCATCGAGTGCGCCCACGCGTACAAGCAACTAGCCGAAAAATTCAGCCTGAACCAAGAGGACATCGCCAAGAAGGTCGGCAAGTCCAGGTCCGCCGTCGCCAACACGCTGCGGTTGCTCGCCCTGCCGGACCACGTCCAGCGCGCGATTTCCGACGGAGTCATTTCAGAAGGGCACGGCCGCGCGCTCTTGATGGAGGAGGACCCGGATCGGCGACAACAACTCTTCGAAACGATCCTCCAAGAGGGTATCTCCGTGCGCGAGGCCGAGCGGCTTGCCAAGACCGACTGGGAGGTCCCTCAAGACCAGCCCAAGGGCGAACCGAAGCCGAAGCACGACAAAGAAGCGGACCCCCACTGGCACGCGCTGGAGCGCAAACTGAGCGAGACCTTCGGCAGCCCGGTCACACTCAAGGCAGGCCCCAAGGGCGGCAGGATGATCGTCGAGTTCTACAGCGAAGAAGAGTTCCAACAGATCCTCGACCGTCTGGGCGTCGAACTCTAAGGTACGCGGAACACGGTCGTGCCGTCCCTTCGAGGGTTGGTCTTGCCGCGCAAGAAGCGCCCGTACTGGTCGACGAGGCAAAGGTACGACTTTCCGACGTCAGGGGAAATCAAAGTCTTGCCAAGGCCGATCCCGCAGACTTTTCCGTCACCCAGGTCGACAATTGCCAGCGCCGCACCAGACCGAAGGTCGATCGTCGTACCGTCGTAAGTCAATTTGTCGCCTTCGACCTTGAAGCCGGCCTTCTCGCACAGCGCCCGCATGCCCGGCACAGAGTCCGGGTGTCCAATCAAGAAGACGTTGGCAAGGCCCTGAGGCAACTGGTCCAGCGAACCCGCCCCCTCAAAGTTGTGGAACGTGCCTCCGTACTCCTTGTGCTGAGGATCGACGTAGACCCGCATCTGCTTCAAGTTCGTCTTGAGGCTGTCCACCCGTCCCGACCCGCGACGCCGCACGATCCGGTCGTACGGGTCGAAAGAGACCAGCGCCGGTTTGCTCGGGAGTTTGAAACTGAACTCCGAGACGGCGGGCTTGCGATCGGGATTGAGTACGACCTGCGTATGGACCTTCCTCCCATCGGCGAGTTCTGCGTAGACCTCAGTCGTCAATCGGTAAGGCGCACCATTGAAGTCGACAAGCCCGTGCATCTGTCCTCCGTCGTAGCCCAGTTCGGAGACCTCAAAGTCCGGCGCGCCCGGCTTGTCGATCCACTCGTCGAAGAACCAGTGCATCCCGTGCCCGACGGTCTTCTCCACCGCCTTCTCGAACCCGTCCCATTCGCCCGCGTCGCCCTTTGGGTTGTCGGCGATCCACTGACGCATCGCGGCGACCATCTTGTCGGCGCCGATCTCGTACTCCAACTGCTCGAGGACCGCCGCCCCCTTTCCGTACCCGAGCGCCGAAGCCGCGCGGCCGAGCGATGCGCCGGCGCCCTGGCAAGCGTGCTGGTCGTAAGTGCGGTCGACGTCGAAGGTGGAGACGAACGCGCGCCTCCGCTCGTCGCGGTTGCCGATCGCCACCTCGCGGCTGTACAGCCCGGAGGAGTACACCGCGAAACTCTCGTTCCAAAAACTGTGCAGGTAAGTGTTCGCGATCAGCCCTCCCCACCACGTGTGCGACGGCTCGTGTGCGTCCTCGTCCGGCAGCCACCCGGTACCGTAGGTCGCGTAGGAGTACGCCTCCAGCGCTCCACCACCGTACAGGTCCGTCACGACGGCGCCGAAGGACTTGAACGGGAACTTTGCGAACCTGCTGTAGAACTGGACCACCGGCGGCATCAACTGAAGTTGCGCCTGCATGTCCTGTGGCTTCATCGCGCGCGACCACACGTTGTACGTCACGCCGTCGACGTCGCGCGAAGCGTGCTGGAACTTCCCCGCCGAGAGGCTCAAGTACGAGATCGGCACCTCGCAGTCATAGGTGACGGTCTTCTCCGAGCCTTCCGTCTTCTCCGAGGTCTTGTCGCCGTTCGCGACGACCGTCCAGTCAGCGGGCACGTGGGTCGTCGTCGTCACGCTCGCTGGGCCGCGTGCGACCATCGGCCACCAATAGTCGTTGCTCAGCATGACTTCGTCGTCGGTGATCGCTCCGGCGAAGCGCGGCTGGTCGACCGTGCCCTTGTACGACAACTTTACGACCGGTTCCACTTCGGAAGGCGACGTCACGCTCACGACTCCCGACGCCTGTGCAAACCCAAGCGCCGCGCCCCGGCCGTCCGTGACCGACGAGACCTGGTAGTTCGGCGAAAGTCGGAAGTGTACGACGGGCCGAGCGCCCGTCGATCTTCGAAGCCGGACCGTCGCCAAGATGGACGCAGTCCTCATGCTTGGCTGGAACCTCAGGTCAAGGTCGTAGTGCAGGACCTTGTATCCGCCCGTCTCGTCCTCGCGCTCCAGGCGCACGAGCCGGCCGCCCTTGTACTCGAAGACGTACTCGCCATAGTCCTCGGAGGTCAGGCGCGTGCCGAAGACGACGTACCGCCCTCCGCCCACTGGGTCTGCGAGCGCGTATGCGTGCCACCCGAACTGCCCCGTCCCGAAGGCCCCGTTCCTGCCCAGAAACTCGAAAGGGTGCTCTGCTTTGAGCGCGTCCGAAGCGTAGGCCGCCAGCCCGTTGGCGTCTCGACCGCGGGCCAGCGAGTCCATATCGCTGACGTCCGACAGGTGCGGGACGAGGAGCAGGGCCAATCCGAGCATGCCCGGCCATTTTACGACCTTTGCCGGGATGGCTTGCAGATCGGGCCCGAATAGGCCAAAATAGGAGTTGCGGCGGAGTAGCTCAGTTGGTCAGAGCAAACGGTTCATACCCGTTAGGTCGTCAGTTCAAGTCTGACCTCCGCTACCAAAACCTCATACCGAAACGCTACATGCTATACATTCGCCCCGCCGAAAGGCGGGGCATTCTTATTCGGACCTCAGCGCTTCGATCGGGCTCAGTTGGGCGGCGCGGGCGGCCGGGTAGAGCCCGAAAATGACACCGATGACCGCTGAGAACACGCTCGCGAGGAGCGCCGCGTAGATCGGGAACGGCGTCAGCAGCCCCTCCTTGTTCGGCCATCCGCTCGCCTTGGTCATAAACGAGATGAACGACCCAAGTCCATAGGCGATGGACATGCCGATCAGTCCACCGACCAGAGACAGCACGGCGGACTCGACCAGGAACTGCGAGAGCACGACCGCGCGCTTCGCACCCACGGCCTTGCGCAGTCCGATCTCGCGCGTACGCTCAGTCACGCTCACCAGCATGATGTTCATGATGCCGATTCCGCCGACAAGCAGCGAGAGCGCGGCGATCGCCGCCAGCACCATCCCCGCAACGCCGACGATGCCCGTCAGGACTTTGATGATGCTCTCGCGCGAATCGACGCGGTAGACGGCGCGGTTTCCGCTCTTCAGCATGAGCGCCCGCCACACGTCGTCCATCGCAGTGTTGACGTCCACGTTCGCATCGGGCAGTGCGGTGATAAAACTCACGTTGTCCCCGCCGATCCACTTCGACTGCGCCGTCGTGATCGGCACCCAGACGTCCCTGCCGTTCGTCTGTCCGAGCATCTCGACCGTCTGCATCACGCCGATCACTTGCAGCGTGATGCCGGGGAAGGTCACCAGTTTGCCGATCGGCGATTCGTTGGGAAACAACCTGTCGCGCACCTCTTCGCCGATCAGACAGACGTTCGCCTTGGTATCGAGGTCCGCCTTAGAAAATGGCCGTCCGTCCACCAGCGTTACCTTGCTGAGTTTGAACTGGTCTTGGTCTGTCGCCATAATGCGCGGGTTGTCGATGTTCCGCTCACCGTAGACGATCTTCTGCTGCGGGAGCATGATGATCGGCGAGAAGATCTCGACCGTGCTCACCTGGTTGCGCAGATAGTCCACGTCCTCGTTCTTCAGGCCGCTGATCCGCCCCAGCGACTGGCCACGCATCGCGCGGCCCGGATCGTACGCGATCATGAGGGTTCGCACGCCCATGCTTTCGATCGCTGCGGTCATGTAGTGCTGGAAGCCGTTCTTGACCATCACGATCATCGTCACGCTCATCACGCCGATGATCACACCCAGCATCGTCAGGAACGCACGCAGTTTGTACAGCCGGAGCATGTCCAGCGCAATGCGGATGGCCTCGAAGAAACTTCCCATGGTTCCCTAGTCGCCGCCGGCCTGCATCATGCCCCTGCGGTCCGGCCCCTTGTACTCGGGCCGTTCGACCTTCGCGCCCAACTTCGCGCCAGAAAGGATCTCCATCGACGTCGAACGGCCCGAGTACAAGGGGCCGGAC
>DATLWQ010000429.1:0-10035 GCA_035576225.1 Fimbriimonadaceae bacterium
TGAAGATCGGCCCGTCTTTTTCGTTGCTCTCAAGAACCTCGCCGAGCCTGCTGTCGGCATCCGTGTGCATCGACCGGAACTTGTAGAAGTCGAAGACCTTCCCACACAGGCCCACGCGCTTGGACATGTAGAGCACCGGGCCCTTGCTCGTAAACTTCACGAGGGCGGCGACGACGAGCATCACTGGGGAGAGAACGACGATCAGGAACAGCGAGCCAAAAATATCAAGCAGCCGCTTTCGCTTGCGGTAAGTGATGACCTTCGGCTTGATCTGCCTCTTCACGGTCTCTTCGACGCTTTGTCGCTCGGTCAGTGCGTTCGTACTTGACATCCCAATACAAATCCAATCAACAGTTCAGTATGAACCCTTCAATACAAGTTTCGTGCCTGTTTATTGTACAAAACAAGCCGCTGGCAATTGCACCGGCACTTATTCGACGGTCACGGACTTGGCCAGGTTCCTGGGCTGGTCGATCTCACAGCCTCTAGCCCTAGCCATGTGGTAGGCGAAAAGTTGCATAGGAACTATGGTCAGCAGGGCGTTCAGGTACGGGTTGCCGGTCTGCGGCACCTTGACGACCGCGTCCGCGACCTCCTCGAGCGAGGTGTCGTCGGCCGTCGTAATCGCGAGCGCGAAGCCCTTCCTGGCCTGCACTTCGCGGATGTTGCTCGCGAGTTTTTCGCGCACGTCGGCGTCTGTCGCCCCGAAAATTGCTGGGACTCCATCTTCGACCAGCGCGAGCGGCCCGTGTTTCATTTCCCCCGCAGGACACTCTTGCGTCGGCATATAAGCGATCTCCTTAAGTTTGAGCGCGCCCTCCAGCGCGAGGCTGGCGTCGGCGCCGCGTCCCAGGAAGAAGACCAGCGGCGCATCTTTAAACTGTTCGGCGAGGCCCTTGATTTGATCCTCGCACCGCGTGGCGTCCTGGAGGTACTCACCAAACCTGCGCAGGCGCGCGACGTTCTCCGCTGTCCTGACACCGGGCATCTCACGGACCTGAGCGATGTAGTGCGCGAGCAACATAAGCACGATCACCTGCGCCGTGTACGCCTTGGTGCTCGCGACGGAGATTTCCGGCCCGGCCTGTGTGAACAAGACCCGGTCGCACTCGCGCGCGATGCTGGAGCCGACGACGTTGACCACACCCAGAGTGCGGATGCGCCGCGCCTTGCACAGCCGCAGAGCGGCGAGCGAGTCGGCCGTCTCGCCGGACTGGCTGACGAAGATCGCCAGAGACCGCTGCGAGAGCACCGGGTCGCCGTACCGGAACTCACTGGAGTAGAAGACGTCGGTCGGCAGGCGCAGCATCCGCTCAAAAACGAACTTCGCCATCAGGCCCGCGTGATACGCCGTGCCGCACGCGATCACGTTGATGCGGTCGATGTCCTGCAGCACGTGGTCGCTGAACATCGAGTCCAAGACCACGCGGTTGTCGTCGCTCAGACGACCTGCGAGGCACTGGTGCACGACCTCTGGCTGCTCATAGATCTCCTTGAGCATGAAGTGCTCATGGCCTCCCTTTTCTGCAGACGACACGTCCCAATCGGCGGTGAAAGGCTCATAATCCACGTGCGCGCCGTTGAGGTCCGTGACCTCCAGGCCGCCCTTGGTCAAGATCGCGACCTGGCCGCTCTCCAGCACCACGACGCGGCGCGTGTAGGGCAGCAGCGCAGGAATGTCGCTGGCGAGCAGCGTCTCTCCCTCGCCAAGGCCGACGACGAGCGGGCTCGCCGCGCGCACGGCCACGATCTTGTCGGGCTCGTCCTGCGAGACGGCGACGAAAGCGTAGGCGCCGCGCATCTTGCGGACGCCCCTGCGCAACGCCTCCTCCAACGAAACGCCCGCTTCATACTCCTTGCCGATCAAGTGAGCGGCGACCTCCGTGTCCGTCTCGGACTGGAACGCGTGGCCTTCGCGCACGAGCCCCTCCTTGAGGTCCAAATAGTTCTCGACGATGCCGTTATGGATGAGGGCGATCTTGCCGAACTGGTCGCTGTGCGGGTGTGCGTTGATGTCCGTCGGCGCGCCGTGGGTGGCCCACCGGGAGTGGGCGATCGCTGTCGTCGTAGCGGGGATCGAGGAAGGAAGGATGCCCTCCAGTTCGGAGAGTTTGCCGGCCCTCTTGAGCGTCGTGATCCCGCTCCCGTTCAGATAGGCGACGCCAGCGCTGTCATAGCCGCGGTATTCGAGGCGTTTGAGTTGGTCCAGCACGACCTCGACGGCGCTTTTCGTCCCTACGTAGCCTGCGATGCCGCACACGCCCCAATTTTGACACAGGAACATGGTACGACCCATAGGGATACAATCTGCCAGACCGCGTGAAACTCGTCGCCCTGATCCGCCTCCTACGACCCAAGCAGTGGACCAAGAACCTGCTCGTGTTCGCTGCGCTGATCTTCGCGCACCAGTTCGACGATCCGGCCAAGGTCTGGACGACGGTCGTCGCGTTCGTCGCGCTGTGCCTCGTGAGTTCGAGCGTCTACGCGCTCAACGATGTCTTGGATCAAGAGCGCGACCGCGCACACCCGACCAAACAGAAGCGGCCGATCGCCTCCGGCGAACTCGGTACGGCCCACGGCGTAGTAGTGATGACGGTCTGCTTGGCGCTGGGCGTGGCCCTTGGGGCATGGGTCGGCGCACCGTTTCTCCGTGGCCTCGCGGCGTACCTTGCTTTGCAACTTCTCTACAACTTCCTCGTGAAGCGCGAGGCCGTCGTCGACGTGATGGTGATCAGCACGGGGTTCGTTCTGCGTGCGGTGCTCGGCGGACTTGCGATCTCTGCAGAGATCTCCGGCTGGCTACTGTTCTGCACCGGTGCCCTCGCGCTGCTGCTGGCGTGCGCCAAGCGCCGGCACGAGTTCCACCTGCTCGGTGACGGCCGGGGCGACAGCCGCGCCGCGCTGCTCGGCTACACGGGCCCCGCGCTCGACGCGATGGTCGTTTTCTCAGCGTCAGTGTCTGCGATCTCCTACGGCATCTACGCGATCGAGAGCACTACCGCAGAGAAGTATCCGAACCTCGTCCTGACGGTGCCGTTCGTGTTCTTCGGCATCCTTCGGTACCTGTTCCTCACGTTTGCCAAGGACGACGGGGGGGAACCGGAGAGCGTCCTGCTCAAAGACTGGCAGACGCTCGCGGCCGTGATCCTCTTCCTCGTCGCCGCGTTCCTCGCACTCAGCGACGTCAATTTGCGCTTCTTCAAATACGGCTAGGGCGACTTCGTCATCTCGAGCGTCATCACTTGGAATGGAGCGAGGTTGACCACCGTGCCCTTCCCCGCGGTCAGAGAGACCGCTGGCTTCGACGCTTCGTCCGACCAAGGGCTCTTGCCGGTCCACGTGCTGCCGTTCAGCGAATCAGGCAACTGAAGAACCGTGGCGACGTCGATCGAAAACTGCTGCGGCTTGTCGCTCGGGTTGCGCAAAGTCAGGATGCCCTTGCCGCCGTTCCACGATCCCCAACCGTAGACTTCCAAGTTGTTCGGGTCGCCGCCGACCCAGTGGACGTCGCGCAAGACGTCCGCGTTCGCCCGGGACCACTTCGCCGCCTCAGCGATCCAGTCCCACTGCTGGTCGGTGAGCAGGTTCGGGTCGATGTACATCTCCTGGAGTTGTGTGCCGGTGCTGAAATAGGTGCGCACCTCGTCCCGAAACTCTCCGTCTGGGTCAGTGTCGAGCGGCTTTGCGCCGTGGGCGTAAAGCAGCCCGTGCAGCATCAACGAGTTGATCGGATACAGCGGGCCGCGCTGAACGACGCCCTTGTACGTGTCGCCGTCGCGGTAGGTGATCCACTTTTCGCGCTGCGAGCCGACGCCCGCAAAGTTGTGGTCGTATCCTCCACGCCACGTCGAGTCGGCGTACTTCAGCCAGAAAGGCGACGGCCATGTACCGGTCGTCAAGTTGACGAAGAGGTCCGGCTTCGCCATGCGCAGGTCGCCGATCAGTTGGATCGCTGCGGCGAAGTTGGAGTCAAAACTGCTGCCGGGATAGTACGTGTTAGGGTTGCCCGTCCCGTCGAACTTGAACTGGTTGATGCCGAACTCGTTGACCATTCGCAGGCAGACCTCGCGGAACCGTTGGAAGTACTTCGGCCCGCTCAGCGCATAGCCCTGGCCGTCCTCTTCCATGCCTTCCCTCGTGCCCGTCGCTAGCCGCTCCGAGCGCGACTGGCCGTAGCCGCCCCACGGCGAGAGCCACATGCCGGGGTCCGCGCCATACTGCTCGGCCTCTTTCTTAAGAGGAGCGAATCCGTCCGGGAAGCCCTTGTGGAACTCCCAGACTGTGGATGTGTCGTCCCAGCCGTCGTCGAAGAGGAAACTGTCCATCTTCACGCCGCGCTTTTCGACAAGTTCCTCTCCGAACTTGTGGATGACGTCGAGGCAGTGCTCCTGGTCAAACGGATTGCCGAAACTGGGACCAAGCACGTACCAGGAGTTGAAGTGCAAGAACGGCCGGTACGGATGCGCCCGTTCGCGCTCGACGAAGTAGCCGAAACTGCGCCGAAGTTGGCCCGGCGATGCGTCCCCAACGACGAACGAGACCCTCCAAGGCACTCCCTGCCTGAGTGGAATCTTGCGATCGAGGCCCACGTCGACCGTTGTTTCGTTGGCGGCCGTCCGCGCCATCGGGTGTTCACAGCCCCAGAAGAGTTCCGGGCCGTCTTCGCTCCCACCGACCACGACCGACCCCGGCACCGTCCCGACAGGCCTGCACGCGCTTGCCGGGCAAGAAAAGGCGGAAAGGCGCTTGACGTCCACAGTACCGTTGAGGGACTCGACCTCTATAGTCTCCACCGCCGCGTTCGAGTCGTCGCGCAGTTCGACCGACCAAGTCACGTGAAGACGCCTCTTGGAGTCCGTGAGCGGGACTACGATTCGCCGCCCGGCGTACCGGCCGGCCAGTCCCGTCGCGCTCGAGACCGCGTCAATGGCCTCGTTTCTGACCGCGCCGTCCTTTAGCAGGGAGGACGACGGGATCTGCTCATCGCCCAGGACAAGCACGAATCCGTCGAGAGTCCAACGCGCCGCGGTCGCTCCCAGCAAGTTCTCTGGGTTCACTTCGGAAGGAGCCCCGTTGGAGAGCCGCCACACGAACCGCTCACCGTCGTTCCAGAGCGAGACGGAGGTGGATGAGACCCGCGAGTGCGCCCGCCCAGTACGGAGACCGGGGACGTCGTACGGCACGTAGCCGGGGGCGGAAGCGACCAGAAGGAACGTTGCAAGCATCGCCGCCCAGTATCCCGTAAACGGCCCGAATCGTGCTGGTACATTCAACTCGATGAGAGTCGCGGTCGTCGGAACCGGATATGTGGGCCTTCCCACTGGGGCCGTCCTTGCTGACCTTGGGCACACGGTCGTGTGCATCGACCGCGACGTTCAAAAGTTGGAGAGGATCAAGCGCGCAGAGGCGCCCATCTTCGAACCGGGGCTGAACGAAGTCCTAGAAAGAGTGGTTGCATTGGGCCGCCTGACGGTCAGCCCCTCCATTACCGAGGGGATGCAAGACGCGGAGGTCGTGTTCATCGCGGTCGGCACGCCGTCGGGCAAGGACGGCCGTCCGGACATGTCGCAGGTGGAAGGCGCCGCGCGCGAGATCGGCCAAAACATCAAGACGCCCGTCGTCATCGTCAACAAGTCCACGGTGCCCGTCGGGAGCGGCGACCTCGTGCGGCGCATCATCGCCGAACAGGGTGCAGATCCCGCCCTCTTCGACGTCGTGAGCAACCCTGAGTTCCTGCGCGAAGGCTCTGCGATCAAGGACTCCTACAACCCGGACCGCATCGTGATCGGCGCGCAGAGGGCGGAGTCCGCGGAACGCCTCATCGAACTCTATCGCCCGCTCGAGTCGCTGGTGTTTGTCACCGACGTCAAGAGCGCCGAACTCATCAAGTACGCGAGCAACAGTTACCTCGCCACCAAGATCAGTTTCATCAACGCGATCAGTCGCCTGTGCGAACTCTGCGGGGCGGACGTCGCCGACGTCGCGCACGGAATGGGTATGGACAAGCGCATCGGTCCGGACTTCCTCAAGGCTGGGCTCGGCTGGGGTGGAAGTTGCTTCCCCAAGGACGTCGACGGACTCATCGCGACGTCGAAGGACTTGGGCTACGAGTTCGGAATGTTGCTCGCCAGCAAAGAGGTGAACGACACTCAGGTCGCCAACTTCATGTCGAGGCTCTCCGACGCGATCGGCGGCTTTTCGGGCAAGACCGTCTGCCTGCTGGGACTTTCGTTCAAGCCCAACACCGACGACATCCGCGACGCAAAGTCGCTCAACGTGATTTCGATCCTCAAGAAGGGAGGAGCAAAGGTGCGTGCGTTCGATCCTGTCGCGATGCCGGCGATGAAGGCGGTCCACCCCGACCTTTGCTACGCGTCGGACGAGTACGAGGCAGCCGATGGTGCGGACGCGGTGGTCGTCGTGACCGAGTGGGGGCAGTTCAAGTCGCTCGACCTCGCCAAACTAGGTGAGAAGATGCGCAACAGGGTGCTTTTCGACGGTCGTCGCGTGTTCAGTCCCGAACTCGCCAAGGAGGCGGGCTTCGTCTACGCGAGGGTCGGCTCGGCGATGGAGTAACCTCGGCCCTGCGGACCGCATTGAACATCAAAGATCTCCTGCCCGCCTTCCTAACTGAAGTCCAATCGGCGAAGGGTGTGCTCATCGGCACCCACGTCAACCCTGACGGCGACGCCATCGGTGCTGCGCTGGCCGTCTCTCACGCGCTCGATCAGTTGGAGGTCGAACACGAAGTGCTCTGCGCCGACCCGCCCCCGTACTACCTCAAGTTCCTGCCGGGCGCCGAACGCATCAGACAGATCCCTGAAGGCGAAGGCCACAGCCTGGGAGTGATCCTTGACCTCGAGGCGCCCAAACGGCTCGGATCGGTGCGCAAGTACTTTGAGGAGTGCGACCGCACCGTCGTGATCGACCACCACGTGCCGATGGAGGCGCTCGGCGACCTACGGATCGTCGTGCCCGGCTCGCCCGCGACGTGCCAGATCCTTGTCGACCTCTTTTCCGAAGGCCCCGTGAAGATCACGCCGGAGATGGCGGACTGCCTGCTCACCGGCATCCTGACCGACACTGGCAGTTTCCGCTATCCCAACACCGACGCTCACTCGCTCCACTCTGCGGGCATGCTTCTCGAACACGGCGCCCAACTTCCGCGCATCACACAGGAGGTCTACATGAGCAAGGAGCGCCCCGCCATCGAACTGACGGCCCGCGCGATCGTGCGAATGAAGACCGACTGCCACGGCCAGATCGCGTGGTCGACACTGCCGCTTGAGGTGATCGAGGAGGTCGGCGCACAGGACCAGCACACCGAGGGCATCGTCAACGAACTGCTGAGCATCCAGGGAGTGCGCATCGCTATGCTCCTTCGCGAAAGCCGCCCTCTCAAGATCAAGGGATCGCTGAGGTCGGTCGGAGACCTCGACGTCGCCGCCGTGGCGCACGCGTTTGGAGGAGGCGGGCACGTCAACGCCGCGGGCGTGACCTTCGACGGGTCGATGGAGGAGGCGGTGGATCAACTCGTCGCGGCGCTCAAACAATGTTTGGAATCCTGCTGATCGACAAGCCGCCAGGCATCACCTCGCACGACGTCGTGTACCGCGTGCGAAGGCAACTCGGCACCAAGAAGGTCGGCCACGCCGGCACCCTCGACCCGCTCGCGACCGGGCTGCTCGTCGTCGCAGTCGGCGCGGCGACTCGCTTTCTCAAATACCTCCATTTGGAACCGAAGGAGTACGAGTTCACCGCGAGGTTCGGGGAGGAGACCGACACCTATGACGCAGATGGCGACGTGGTGGCAAAGAAGGACGTTCCATCCGACCTCGCCGACAAAGTGACGTCGGTGCTACCGAAATTCACGGGCGAAATCGCCCAGGTCCCGCCGCTGTACAGTGCGGTTAAGAAGGAAGGACAGCCGCTCTACAAGTACGCGCGTCAGGGGATCGACGTCGAGCGCGAGCCAAAGAGCGTGACTGTTGAAGAGTTTGAACTATTGAGCACCGACGGCTCGATCCTTAGTTTTCGCGCGGTCTGCTCGACGGGAACGTACGTGCGCTCGCTCATCCACGACATCGGTCAGGAGGTCGGCTGCGGCGCGCACGTGATCAGGCTTCGGCGCACACGGGTCGGTTCGTTCGACGTCGCCGACGCGGTCTCGCCGGACGAGTGCGGAGAATCCGACCTTGTCTCCCTCGCCGAAGCGCTCGACCCGATGCCGTCGATCACGCTCAACTACGGGCAGATGAAACTCGTTCAGAACGGCAACTTTGTTCGAGCGGACCACGTCCCGAACGGTGCGAAGGCAGCGCTGCTCGACGAACTTGGCAACGTCCTTTGCGTTGCGCGCATTCTAGAAAACGAACTGCACCCAGAGTGCGTAGTACCGATGGAGGCTTTCGATGGTAGCGTTTAGGCCGGGCGCAGAGAGGAGGCACCTCAGATCGCAACTCGCGTGGTTCTGCTTCTGGGTCGCTGTCACGGGCTTCGGCATCTTCCTCCACCCGAGCGTACACGGGTTCGGCACGCACGAAGAACTCGGTCTGCCAGCGTGTCCGTCAGTCATGCTCTTGGACCGACCGTGCTTCGGTTGCGGCATGACGACGAGTTTCACAGCGACGATCCACCTCGACTTCGTCACCGCATGGCACGCACACCCGTTCGGCCCCCTGCTCTACCTGATGTTCACGGCCTCTGCGCTCGCGTGCTTCTGGGGCTGGCTCAAAGGTATGTACTTCGACACCAACACAAGGGCGTTCAACCGCGCGCTGTGGGTCGTGACGATCGCGTTCTGCAGTTTCGGCGCGTACCGCTTCGCGACCACCCGCTACAACTCAGCCGAGTACAGGGCTTTCCACGCCGCGCAGGCGATCTCAAGTAGCGAACAGGGTGGGAAGTCCGCCGGTGTGCCAGAACACTCCGCGTCCCTCCAACTCCCCTGAACGCACCAATGCGAGCAGCCCCGAGAACGCTTTTCCGGAGTACACCGGATCGAGCAGCACTCCCTCCCTGGCAATGAGATAGCGGATCGCCTCATCTCCCGCAGCGCTGGCGACGCCGTACCCTGGCCCCACGAAATCGAGCCTGAAGTCGAAGTCAGAAGCAGACATGCGCTTGTCGAGCCCGGTGATCGCGTCGAGGCCCGCAGCCAGGCGGCTGAGATCCTGATCGAGTTCCGGCTCAGGGTCGCACGAGACGCCGATCACGCGCGTCGTTGACCCGAAGTAGCAGTAGCCGAGACCGGCGTGCGTCGACCCGCTGCTCGTAGGCGTCACGATCCAGTCGAACGGCCGCTTGGTCTGTGCGGACAGTTCGTTGCCCGCCATATAGAAGCCGTATGCCCCTGTCGGCGTACTGCCGCCCGTCGGGATCAGCCGCACGGTCCTTCCCTTTTGCTCGTACTCTTCTGCGATAGCCTTTGCGTGCTGGTCAAGGACCTCCCAGTCGTCGTCCGGGTACACGCGCATCTCCAGTCCGAACATCTCGTCCAGGACTCTGTTACCGCCCTGTGTGACGTGCCGACCGGTCGGCTTGCCGGCCCCCTTGTCGAAGGGTAGGTCCATCGATGCTGCTGCACAGTGGATCCCGAACATCTGGCACGCACACGAGAGTTGCCGCAGGAAGTTGGACTGCGAGGAGCCCGATGAGACGACGACGTCGGCTCCCGCATTGAGGACCTCGGCCATCAGGTACTCGAGTTTGCGTCCCTTGTTCCCGCCGCCCGCAAAGCCGGAAAGGTCGTCGCGCTTGATCCACAGGTCGATCCCCAGATCGGCCGAGGCGCGCGCCAGCCGGTGCAAAGGCGTGGGCAACGAGACGAGCGGCACCCTCGGAGGCGACATGGGGCCGAAGAATACCGACGGCGGGGTCCGCACGTCCATACTAACGGACAGATGGCGGAAGACGGCAGGAAGCGTACGAAGAAGGCGGTCTGGCTGAGCGCGCTCGGCGTGTTCATCGCCGTCGCGTGGGTCTTCGGTGCACCGATCGTCCACCTCCTCATCGACGCCAAGCGGGCCGGGTTCT
>DATLWQ010000430.1:0-8056 GCA_035576225.1 Fimbriimonadaceae bacterium
GGCCGGAAGGGTCACCGCAAATAGTCGCCTCGTCGAGCCGACATCCGGCAACACTGGCTTGGGCCTCTCGATGATGACGAACGCACTCGGCTACCCGTTCAGCGCGGTGCTGTCCAAGCGCATTCCGCTGGAGAAGCGCGCCGTCCTCAAGTTCTTCGGCACGGATGTGCGCGAACTCGACGACGACCTCTGCCCGGCGCCAGGCGCTCCCGAGGGCGCGATCGCGCAGGCGACCAAGGCCGCCGAAGATGATCCGGACACGGTCATGCTCGACCAGTACAAGAACGAGGCCAACCCCGACGCGCACTACCGCACGACCGGCCCCGAGATCTGGAAACAGACGCAGGGCGGAGTAACGCACTTCGTCGCTGGACTGGGCACCTGCGGCACGATCACCGGCACGGGACGCTTCCTTAAAGAGCAGAACGAGGGCGTCGCCGTGATGGGCGTCTACCCCGAGGAAGGGCACGACATCCCAGGCGTGCGCAGCCTGCGCCAACTGCAGCAGACCAAGATTTTCAGCCCCAACGAGTACGACCGCATGGTCGAGGTCACGAACGACGAGGCTTATGAGATGTGCCGGCGATTGGTGCAGGAAGAAAGCATCGTTGCTGGGCCGAGTTCGGGACTTGCGCTCGTCGGTGCGCTCAAGATGGTGCCAGACGAGCCGGGCAACGTCGTCGTCGTGGTCTTTCCAGACAACGTCTTCAAGTACGCGTCATCGCTGATCCGCCACTTTCCCGACATGTTCGCCAACACCGCGGGCGCGATGGGCACGCCCTCGCCGACCGCCGGCATGGAGCAGATCATGGTCGAGATGGTGGAGAACACGAAGACCTCAGGCAACACCATCGACGTCAACCAGGCGGTCGACGCAATGGAGTCCGGCGAGGCGCTCTTCGTCGACGTCCGTTCGGAGAAGGTGTACGAAGCGGCGCACGTCAAAGGCGCGGTCAGCGTCCCGCTGGAAGAGATGAGCCGCTCTCAGATTCTGCCGACCGACAAGTCCGCGCCGATCGTCACAGTCTGCAACGTCGGCAAATCGTCGCTGATCGGGATGCTCTATCTCAACTCGATGGGCTACACGAACGTGAAGAGCATGGACGGCGGCACAGAGGCCTGGATCGAGGCCGGACTGCCCGTAGAAAGCGGCGAGACCCGTTAGCCCTTGACGGCGCCGGCGAGCATGGCCTCGTGAATCTTGTCCTTGAGCAGCCAATAGACAGCGAGCACGGGCAGGATCACGATGATCATTGCCGCCATCAGGGCCCCGGTGTCGCCTAGGTACTGCGCGGTGAGTTGGAGACTGTCCAGCGCGCGCGGCAGCGTGAACCGGTCGGTCGTCCGCATCAGAACAAGCGCCAGGTTGTACTCGTTCCACAGCCCGATCACGTCGAAGATCGTCACAACTACGAGCCCGGGCTTGGCAAGTGGCCACATCACCTTCCAGAAGACGCCGTGGTGCGAACAGCCGTCCAACATCGCAGCCTCGCCGAGTTCGTCCGGCAGTTGGTGGAAGAACCCGGTCAGCACGAACACGGTGAACGGCAGCGAAAACGCGATGTACACGAGCGTCAGACCGAACAGGTTGTCGTCGATCCCGAGTTTGGACATCTGCAGGAAGAGCGGCACGATGACGAGGAACTGCGGGAACATCATCCCGCCGAGGAAGAGCAGGAAGAGCGCCCTTGAGCCGCGAAACGGAATCTTGGCCAGCACATACGAGGCCATCGCCGAGATCGGGATGAGCACGACGATCGTCGCCAGACTGACCAACAGGCTGTTCATGAAGGCGCGTCCGATGCCGGTCGTCGTCCACGCCTCGACATAGTTGCCGAAGACCCCTTGCCGAGCCTTCGCCTGTGCCTGACCTCCCAGGGCGACAAGGTCACCCTTGATCTGCCCGTAGTCTGTACCGAGCCGCTCCTTGAGCGCGTCCACGCGTGAAGATCCCTGTTCTGCTTCGTCGGCGTAGGCCGCGAGGTTGCGCGCCATCCGCTTCGCGCGACCGCCGAGAGAACCCACGTCGCGAAGTTCCGGCGCGTAGAGCCTGATCCTCCCGATCGGTCCTCCCGGCTTGTCGACGACCGTGCGTCCGTCGGCGGACGTGTGGACCGTGGGGTCCGTGGCGAGCGATTGGAAGACCTCCGAAACCTCTCTCGCCTCCGCCGGTTCGGAGGGAAAGTCGCCGGGCAGTCCGTGGACTGTCTTGGCCAATTCGACCCCGGCTGCATGGAGAGGGTTCTCGCGCGAGACGAACGCATGCGGCATCGTCCATGGGCTGTTGTAGATCTCGCGCGTCGTCTTGAAAGAACTCACGGCCATCCACGCGATCGGCAGCACAACGACGATGATGTAGACGCACAGGAACGTGTACTTTCCGCCGATGCCCGTGAGCCGTAAGACCTTCCGAAGCCAGCCCTTCAACGCCGTGCCTCCGTCGGGTCGCGGCGGAACAGCATGATTACCGCCAAAGTGATGAGCATCGCGACCGCAAAGTTGAGCACGCCGATCGCGGCAGCCTCACCGTAAAAGGAGTCGGGCGAGAAGCCGCGCTTATACAGGTAACTGAGCGTGACCTCGGTCGCTCCGTCGGGGCCGCCGTCCGTCATCAGGCGCACGATCGCGAAGGTGTTCATGATCGCGATCGCCACGTGGATCACAACGATCCGCCTCACGGACCAGATCAGCGGCCAAGTGACCTTCCTGAACCGACTGAGCCCGCTCGCTCCATCGAGCACCGCCGCCTCCTTCACGTCCTCTGGAATGCCGCGGATGCCTGCGGCAAGCACCATGACGTAGAACCCGAGCGCGTACCAGATAAAGGTCAACCCCACGGCGGGCCGCGCCGACGAAGCCGAGCCGAGGATTCCGTGCGCGTAGTCGACGCCCGGAAGCGAGATGCCGTGCGGCTGCAGCAGCGGCTGGATCAGGCCGAGGTTCGGGTGCAGGATAAAAGTCCACAGCATCGCGACGATAACGAGCGAGAGCACCTGCGGGAAAAGGTAGACGGCGCGCAGAAACTTGCCGAACGGGGTGTCGTCCTGCACAGCGTGCGCGATCAGCATCGCGAACACGATCACGATCCCAAGGCAGAAGACGAGCAGCCAGATGTTGTTGCCGAGCGCCTGGAAGAAGTCCTTGCTGTGGAACAACTTGTCGTAGTTGGAGAACCCCGTAAACGAGCGCCTGCTCGAAAGGCCCGTGAAGTCGTAGAGCGACAGCCGGAACGCGCTCACCAGCGGCCAAAGCACGAAGAATCCGTAAAAGGCGACCGCCGGCAAGAGGTAAAGAAGCGCGAAGCGCCGCTTGCTCGCGATGACGGTGCGCAGAGTCGCGCCCTTTCTCAAGCGCGCCCCACCATCCTCAGTCGACCTTGTGCTTCTTGATCTTCGGGTCGTTGCGTGTCTCTTCAGCCTTCGCTTCGAGCCTGTCGCAGAACTGCTCCGGAGTTATGTCGTCCGCCAAGAGCGCGGCCATCGCCTTCTCGGCCTCCTTGCCGAGGTCGGGGTACCAGAAGCGGTACTCAGAGTGCCACTTCGTCTTCGCGTTCTGGAAGAGTTCGGCGGGCTTCTGCAGGTACGGCGGATAGATCGCGCCCTCTAGACCCTTGATCGCCATCAGGGTTCCTTTCTCCTCAACGAACTGCAGCGCCTTGTCCTTCGAGGTGATGTAGCGGAAGTAGTCGACGCCGTAGTCCTTGTTCTTTGCCTTGCTCGGGATGATGAACGGTTCGATCGCCACCATCAGCGCGGTCGGGTCGCCCTTGCCGTTCGCATAGACCGGCGGAAGCATGAACTCGGCCTCCACGCCCGGGGGCCAAGCGTTCTCCATCTCCGAGTACAGCCACGTCCCGCACGGGATCATGCCGGCCTTGCCCTTGAGGAACTCGGTCTCCGACTGGATGTGGTCGAGCGAAAGCGAACCGCCCATGAAGCAGCCGGCGTCGCGCAGTTGAGCGATCGTTTGCGCCGCACGGAGCATCGAGCGAGACTTCCACGCGCCGGGCTTGAGGTTCTGGCAATCGTTCCACGCCTGCAGGCCGCCGTCGCTGATCACCCACGGGTAGAGGAATCCGTAGAGCATGTAATACGGGTACTTGCCCTGGTAGGTGAGTGGCGCGACCCCCGCCGCCTTCATCTTTGGCGCAAGCGCAAGCAGTTCCTCAACGGTCTTCGGCGGTTTCCAGCCGTGCTTGGTGAAGACGGTCTTGTTGTACCACCAGCCGTTCAAGTTGACGTGGTAGGGCATCAGGTACTGCTTGCCGTCGTATTGGCCCAGTTTCAGCAGTTGAGGGTCGAACGTGTCTCGCCAGGTGCCCGTCGTCTGACCGTAGGCTGGCATTGCGAGGTACTTGTCCATCGGTTCGACCTGCCCGTCGTAGACCAGCGCCCAGTAGTCCA
The DNA here is from genome assembly GCA_035576225.1 of Fimbriimonadaceae bacterium. GTDB lineage: Bacteria > Armatimonadota > Fimbriimonadia > Fimbriimonadales > Fimbriimonadaceae > JADFMN01. Next base: position 4,404 of record DATLWQ010000430.1, read on the forward strand.
TCCCCCAGCCGGGCCACGCACAGTCGGGCGGGTTGCCCGCAAGGAAGTCCGGCTTCAGCCGGTCCCACATGTGCGGGTCTCCTTCGACGTCGACCTTGACGTTGTGCTGTTCGCCGTACTCCTTGCCCGCCTGGATGAAGAAGTCGTCTCCATAGCCGCCCTTGAAGACCTTGACCGTCACTGCATCGCTTGGGGGCGTCGTGAGGTCGAGCCTTGCAGCCTCGACAGGTGCGGAGTCGGATGAACCGCTTTTCGTTGACGCCTTCGAACCGCACCCGGCGAGGGCGATCAAGGATATCGACGCAAGGGCGAGGGTCTGCTGGATTTTCATGCGCTGTCCTCGCCCGATTGTACATCGTCGGACGGCGGGGGCCTTGCGGGGGAGCGCAGCGCGATGGAGGGTAACGGCGGGGTGCACGAGGCGGTAGGTAAGATCGGCGCACGCTTGGAGCGGTACGAGCAATGAAGAGAACCCCCATCAACCTGACCTCCGTCCTGATCGCGTCCGTTATGGCGCTCTCGGTCGCGCTGGCACAGAAGAAGCCGCTGACGCACGACGTCTACGACGGCTGGAAGTCGATCGGCGGAATCACCCTCTCCAACAACGGCAAGTGGTTGCTCTACACCGTCTCGCCGCAGGAGGGCGACAACGTCGTCAGCGTGAAGTCGACCGACGGGGCCACGACCTACACGTTCGACCGCGGTCAGCACGTCCAGTTCAGCGAGGATTCGAACTTCGTCGTTTCGACGATCGTGCCCAAGTTCGAGGAGGCGCGCGAGGCGACACGAAAGAAAGCCAAGCCAGAGGACAGGCCGAAGAACGGTCTGCTCATACTCAACCTGGCCACCGGCGAAAAGACGGAGATGGACCGCGTCACCTCCTACAACATCGCCGAAAAGGACTCAGGCTGGATCATCTTCAAGCCGGAGCCTCCGAAGGCCGACGCAACCAAGAAAGACGAAAAGAAACCAGAGGAAGAAAAGAAGCCCGAAGAAGAGAAGAAGGACGAGCCGCAGAAGAAGAAGGGCCACGGCGACGGCAGCACTTTCGTACTCCGCAACCTCGCAAGCGGCGAAGAGGTCACGCTCGAGAACGTCGGCGTGTACCAGTTCGACAAGGAGGGCAAACACCTGTTCTTCGTCCGCACGCCGAAGGGAGTCGAGGGGCACGGCGTCTTCATCTACGATTTCGCGAACAAGAAAGTGACTCCGATCATGGAGGGGCTTGCGCAGTACACGCGCATGGCCTTCGACGACGGCTACAAGCACATGGCCATCCTCACCGACAAGGACGACTACCAGGCAGAGAAGCCTTCCTGGTCGGTCTACGTGCACGGGGTCGGTAGGTCAGGCGTGAAGCGCGCCGCGCACGAAGGCGACAGAGGGATCCCCGACGGCTGGTACGTCCCAGACAACTGCAACCTCCGATGGAGCAAGACAGGCGACAGGCTCTTTTTCTCGACGGTCGAAAAGCCGCCGAAGGAAGACAAGAAGGACGACACGCCAGAGGACGAGAAGGTCAGCCTCGATGTCTGGACATGGCACGACGAACAGCTCCAGCCCGAGCAAAAACTCCGCGCAAGCGCCGAGAAGAACCGCACTTACGACGCGATCTACACCTACGCCACCGGCAAGATCGTCCAGATAGAGACCCCGGACCACAAGACCGTGCAAACTCCGCGCGACGGCAACGGCAATTGGGGTGTTGCTTCGGAGGAACAGTTCAGCGGCGCAGGCGAGACTCCGTCAGACATCTACACGGTCGACCTCCGAACAGGCAAGGCGACATCGCTCCTCACGGACTTCTACGGTAGCGTCCGGTTCAGCCCGACCGGCCGCTGGCTCTATGGCTACGACATGACGAGCCACGCCACGTTCGTGGTCGATCCGAACACGATGAAGCGCACCGACCTCGACGGCCGCTTCCCCTATCCGATCTACGACACCGAGGACGATCACCCGTTCGGCGCGGGCCCGTACGGTACCGCTGGCTGGAACAAGGACGACTCCGTCGTCTACGTGTACGACAAGTACGACATCTGGGCGCTCGACCTGACCAGGTCGGACCCAGCCATATGCGTCACCGGGGGCTACGGGCGCAACTGGGACACGACGCTGCGCTACCAGCAGTTGGATCCCGATCAGAAATTCATCGATCCGAAGAAGCCCGCGTACGTCGACGCGTTCGAGAACAAGACAAAGCGCGACGGCTACATGCTCGTCGACCTCACCAAGAGCCAGTCACCGACTTCGCTGGTGATGACCGACAACGCGTACAGCGGTCTTGACAAGGCACGAGACGCCGACGTCTACACGTTCCAGCGCGAGGACGTCGACCAGTACCGCGACGTCTACCTCGCAGGCGCAGACCTACAGGGCGCCAAGCAAGTGAGTGACGCCAACCCCCAGACCCACGACTACGTTTGGCCGACCGTTCAACTGGTGAGTTGGAGGTCCAACGACGGCGTAGAACTCCAGGGCCTCCTCTACAAACCGGACGACTTCGACGCCACCAAGAAGTACCCGATGATCACGTACTTCTATGAGAAGTACTCCGACTTCATGCACCGGTACTGGACCCCTGCTCCGAGCGCGAGCACGATCAACATCTCGTACTTCGTCAGCAACGGTTACTGCGTGTTCATCCCGGACATCACCTACAAGGTCGGATACCCCGGCGAGAGCGCGGTGAGCGCGATCACGAGCGGCGTCAACCATGTGCTCGAGATGGGCTTCGTCGATCCCAAGCGCGTCGGCATCCAGGGCCAGTCGTGGGGCGGCTACCAGGTCGCCTATCTTGTCACCGAGACCGACATGTTCGCCTGCGCCGAGTCGGGCGCACCCGTCTCCGACATGTTCAGCGCCTATGGCGGCATCCGCTGGGGCTCGGGCCTCGTGCGCCAGTTGCAGTACGAGCAGGGCCAGAGCCGAATCGGCGGCACGCCGTGGAACGCCACGCTGCGCTACATCGAAAACTCGCCCGTCTTCTTCGCAGACAAGGTGAAAACGCCGCTCATGATCATGCACAACGACGCAGACGGCGCCGTGCCTTGGTGGCAGGGGATCGAGTACTTCACCGCGCTCTGGCACCTGCATAAGCCGGTCTGGATGGTCAGTTATAACGGCGAGGACCACAACTTGATGCAGCGCAAGAACCGCAAGGACCTCTCAGTAAGGCTCCAGCAGTTCTTCGACCACTTCCTGAAGGATGCGCCGATGCCGGTATGGATGGCCGAGGGCATCCCCGCCTCGAAGAAAGGCACGACCATGGGCTTCGAGTACGAAAAAGCGAAGGGTGGCGGATAGGGCAGAGGGGGCCCCGGTAATATCGAACTCCGGCGACCGGGCCGGATAGCGGCAGCACCATGGCAGAAGAAGAAAAGAAAGAAGACGCGAAGCAGGACAAGAAGGACGAACCGATCAAGTTCACAGAAGAGCAGCCCGTCGTCACCAAGCACACGCAGGGCACACTGAAGTACACGGCCACCACCGGCCGTATGCCGATCTTCAACGACAAGCAGGAGATCGACGCACAGATCTTCTACGTCGCGTACGTCAAGGACGGCGTCCGCACCAAGGACAAGCGCCCCGTCACCTTCGTCTTCAACGGTGGCCCGGGCTCTCCTGCGGTCTGGTTGCACCTTGGAGCGATC
>DATLWQ010000431.1:0-1538 GCA_035576225.1 Fimbriimonadaceae bacterium
GTACACCCGAGGGATCAGATACGTGAGGGTCGTCTTGCCGGCGCCGCTCGGTCCGACCAGCGCCACGAGTTGCCCAGGCTCGGCGACGAACGAGATGTCGGAAAGGGTGCGCGCGCCGCTCTCGTAAGAAAAACTGACGTCCTCAAACTCCACACGACCGACGGCGTGCTGCAGGCGCTCCGCATCGGGCTTGTCTTCGACGTCGACCGGCATGTCGACGTAGGCGAAGATGCGCTCGAAAAGTGCGAACGAGGCCATGATCTCCACCTGCGCGTTCAGCAGCGCCGTCAGCGGGAAGAACATCCTGATCTGCAGCGCCGTAAAAGCGACGAGTTTGCCGATCGTCAGCGACGTGTCGCCGTGTGAGATCATCAGCCAGCCGGCGAACCAATAGACCAGCGCAGGGGCCAGTTGTGTGATCAGCCGGATCAGCCCGAAGAACATGTACTGAACGAGCGTCGACTTGATCTGCCATCCGGCCAGTTTCTCGTTCTCGACGTCGAACTTCCCGGTCAGCACGTCCTGCCGCCCGGTCGTCTTCGTGAGCAGGATTCCGCTCACTGAGAGCGTCTCCTGCATCATCGAGTTCAGTTCGGCGGTCTGTTCCTGTGTTCCGAGTTTGACTTTGCGTGCGAAGTTTCCGAACCACACCCCGAACAGCGCGAAGAACGGCACAAGGCCGACCGACAACAGCGTGAGCCGCCAGTCCAAAATGGTCATTGCGATGAACGTCGAGACGGCGATCCCCAAGTTGCTCAACTGGTCGGTGATCGTGTTGCTCACGACCGTCTGTACGCCCTGCACGTCGTTGATCAGCCGTGTCTGTACTTCGCCCGTGCGCGTCGCCGTGAAGAACTTCAGCGACATCCTCTGTAGGTGTGTGAAGAGTTGCCGCCGCAGGTCGCACATGATGCGCTGGCCCACCACGCACGACCAGTAACCGTAGAGCAGCGTAACGCCAGCGCCGAGGGCCACGGCGACGACCGCAATGATCGAGTATGTGGCGATGACCTGGAGGTTCTTGGCCTGGATGCCCGCGTCGATGATGTGCTCGATCAGGAACGGCGGAAGCAGGCCGAGCGCGACCCCGATCGACACCGCAATCGTCGTCAGGACGACCATCCGCTTGTGCGGCCGAAAGAGGCTGATGATCCGCTTCACCATCGCTCGGTCGCGTATCTTCTTGCCGTCGTCAGGCACGAGCGATGGGTTCAGCGACATGGACTCTACAAGGGTACCAGCCAGGCTCCGCCGCAAGCGGGCCCGAAGGGCGTCCTTCCTCGGCCCGGCGCATGCGCGCCAGGCCGAAAGTTATTGCTTCAACCGCGCCATATACTTGTCACGGAACATGGTGAACCGGCTCTCGAGCGGGGTCGGCTTGCCACCTATGAAAAGGTAGCGCATGTTCGTCGTGAGTTCGAACGGGTCTCCGTCGCAGACGAAGAAGTCTGCGGACTTGCCGACTTCGATCGAGCCGATCTTGTCGGATGCGCCAAAGATCTCCGCGGGCCAGATCGTGAGCGCCTTCACCGCGTCGT
>DATLWQ010000432.1:0-7762 GCA_035576225.1 Fimbriimonadaceae bacterium
ACGCGACCGTGCATCTTATAGCCGGGCTCGATCTCTGCCGCGACCGTGTCCGGCTCGTGCTCCTGCGACTCGATCGCGCTGACCGCCTCGTGGACGTCGGGGTCGAACTTCTTGCCCGTCGCCTCGATCCGCTCCACCTGGGCTTTCGCTAGCGCCTGTCGCAACTGTCGCTCGATCGCCCGGACGCCCTCCAGGACGCTCTCGGCACTCGCCCCCTGCTCGAGCGAGGCTATCGAGCGCTCGAAGTTGTCGAGGACAGGGAGCAGCGCTTCGACGAGCGGTCGGGCGGCAAAACGGACGTCTTCGGCGAACTGCTCGCGCATCCGACGCTGGATGTTCTGCGCCTCGGCCATCGAACGCACCATCTGGTCCTGGAGCGCGGCACAGCGAGCCTCGAGTTCGGCGATCTTTTGCTGCTCCGGCGTTGGCTCTTCAGGCTTCTTCTTTCCCATTGTCTCTTCTGGCGAGGCGTCTTCTACGTTCATAGTCAGATTTGGCTGGTGCCGAGGCTGATTTTACCGCTCGGGGCCGCTCGGACGGCGTCAGGCGTCCCGCCTGGAACTCTGCCTCGCGACGACCCTGAGGGGCGTCCCTTCGAGCGGATAGGTCTTGCGCACCTGGTTCTCGATATAGCGCAGATAGGAGAAGTGGAAGAGGTCGGGGTCGTTGCAGAAGAGGATCAGCGTCGGAGGGCGGGTCTCCGGCTGCGTCACGTAATAGACCTTTGCGAGCCTGCCCTTTCTGGTCAGCGGCTTTTCGAACACCGCGTCCTGCACGATCCGGTTGAGCGCCCCGGTCGGCGCGCGGAAGTTCCAGTTCTCGACCGCGGTCGTGACGGCCTTCATGACGCCGTCGAGACCCTTTTGCTCTTTGGCGCTGGTGAAACGAACGATGGCGTAGCCGACCTCGGGCGCCTCCTCACGGAGGATTCGGAGGAAGTCCTTCTTGATCGGCGAACTCTTGCCGAGGTTGCCATCGGGCGGTTCGCGCAGATCCCACTTGTTGACTGAGATGACGCACGGCTTGCCGAGGTCGTGCGCGGCCTTGGCGACGCGCTTGTCTCCGTCGGTGAGCCCTTCGACTCCGTCGACGACAAGCAGCGCGCAGTCCGCGCGTTCGAGCGCCTTGGTCGCCCGGAGCACCATGTAGTACTCGATGCTCCCCTGGATCTTGCCTCGCCTACGTATCCCGGCGGTATCGATCAGGCGGTAGGCCTGGCCCTTGTGCACGATCTGCGTGTCGATGGCGTCGCGCGTCGTGCCAGGGAGGTCGCTGACGATCGCACGGTTTTCGCCAATGAGTGCGTTGAGCATCGACGACTTGCCGACGTTGGGGCGACCGACGATCGCGAGTTTGATCGTGTCGTCCGGCATCTCCCCAAGGTCTTTGGGAAACCCTTCGACGACACGGTCGAGCAGTTCTGTTACGTTGGTCCCGTGGACCGCACTCACCGGAACGACCTCGCCGACGCCGAGCGCCCAAAACTCGTTGGCCTCCCTTTCGCGCTCCTCGTTGTCGGCCTTGTTCGGAAGAAGATAGACCGGCTTTTCGAACCCTCTCAGCCTTTCGGCGAGGTCCCAATCGCCCGGCACGGCGCCCTCGCTCGCATCGGTCATAAAGAGGACGACGTCGGCCTCGCTCATTGCGACCTCGGCCTGCACCTTGATCTGCTCGATAAGGGGGTCGTCGTCGCCGAAGAGCAGGCCCCCCGTATCGACGAGTTGGAACCTGCGGCCCTTGTGCGAGCACTCGGCGTAAAGCCGGTCTCGGGTGACGCCGGGCTGGTCCTGGACGACAGCGATCCTGCGGCCGGCGATACGGTTGAAAAGGGTGGACTTTCCGACGTTCGGACGGCCGACGATCACGACTGTCGGCAGGCTCTGGGGCATGGCGTGGGGCACTATGGTACCAGCGGGGGTGAGATCGCCCTCCGGGCCCAGGTTTCGCTGGCCGCACCCCCTCCCTAGCCCTCCCCCAAGGGGGAGAGGAGTGAAATGGCGGTGTTTGGTAGAGTGAGTGCCTGCGATGGACAGAGTGCGCTTCGAACTGCTAGGCGAGTGCGCGGTCACGGGCGCGAGGCGTGGACGCCTGCACACGGCGCACGGGACGGTCGAGACGCCGTGCTTCATGCCCGTCGGCACCTATGGCGCGGTGAAGACGCTCGGTAGCGAAGACTTGGAGGCGCTGGGCTTCGAACTGGTGCTCAGCAACACGTACCACCTATCGCAGAGGCCGGGCGCAGAACTGATCGAGAAGGCGGGAGGCCTGCACGAGTTCATGTCGTGGAAGGGTGCGATCCTCACGGACTCCGGCGGCTTTCAGGTGATGAGCTTGGCGAAGTCTCGCAAGGTGACCGACGCAGGGGTGACATTCCAGAGCCACATCGACGGGAACGAGATCTTTCTCTCGCCGGAGAGATCGATCGAGATCCAGGCGCAATTTGGAGTCGACGTCTCGATTGCGCTCGACGTGTGCCCTGCCTTCCCTGCCACGCGCGACGAAGTCGCGGAGGCGATGCGGCGGACGCACCTGTGGGCGCCGCGAAACATCGCGGCGAGACGGCGCGGGCAGTCCGTCTTCGGGATCGTGCAGGGCGGCGTGCACGAAGACCTGCGTGCGGAGAGCGCAGAGTACGTCTCCTCGCTCGACTTCGACGGCGTGGCGATCGGAGGCGTGAGCGTCGGCGAAAGCACCGAACTGCAAAGGCCGGTGGTGGAGTACACGACGCCGAAACTGCCGAAGGAGAAGCCGCGCTATCTGATGGGCGTCGGGCACCCCTCGGACATCATCCACGCGGTGTCGCACGGTGTGGACATGTTCGACTGCGTGCTGCCGACGCGCATGGCGAGGCACCACAGCATCTACACGATGCGCGGCAGGGTGAACGCAGCGGGCAAGGAGTGGGCGGAACACTTCGGCCCCTTTGACGAGGGCTCGGTGTTCCCGCAGACCGAGCGGTACAGCGCCGCGTACGTGCGGCACCTCTTCAAGACAGACGAGCCTCTGGCCGCCCGGATCGCCACGCTGCATAACCTGGCGTTCTACGCCCGGTTGATGCGGGAGATCAGGGCGGCCATCGAATCTGGGGGCTGGAAACAACTCGAAAAACGCTATGCCGAGGCCTGAGACGGGCTGGTAGGATAGGGCGGGTGCCGTTATGGAAGACAAACGGTTTGGACTAAAAGTCTTATTGGGGATAGTCATCGGGATAGCGTTCGGCCTTCTGATGCTGCGCAACCTCCCGGTCGGCGTGCAGCCAGGGGACACGCTGATCGCCACCTATGGCAACGAGTCGCAGGCGGAGATCACGATCCCAGAAGGCGAGGGCCCGCTGACCCCGGTCTTCGTCAAGAACCTCGATCCCAAGAACAAACTCGAACCGAAGTTCACGAAGCCGCTCGATATCGCCGGCGAGAGTTTCGAAAACCTGCCGACGACTCTCAACACAGGTTCCAACGAGTTCTTCTACGCGGTCCAACTGAAAGAGCGCAAAGAGGTCACGGTCCGGCCCTGGCCGACAGAGGTCATCTACGTCATCGGACAGGTCTTCCTCCGACTGCTCAAGATGCTGGTCATACCGCTGATCATTGCGACGGTGCTGATCGGCATCGCGAGCCTGAGCGACATCAAGAAACTGGGCCGTCTGGGCGGGGCCGCGGCTGCGTGGTACATCGCGTCGATGCTCGTTGCGGTGACCATCGGTGTAACGCTGGTCAACATCATCAAGCCCGGAAAGGGCTTGCACTTCCCCGGCGCGGAGGCGGCTGCGACGACCGCAAGCGCATCGCAACTAATCCTAAAGACGATCCCTACAAACCCGTTCCAGGCGATCGCGAACATGGACGTGGTCGGCATCCTTTTCTTTGTGATTCTGATGGCGCTGGCGATGCTCCAGATGGGCAAGCGGCGCGTCGCCCCCGTCTACAACTTCTTTGAAGGCCTCAACGACATCGTTTACGTGATCGTCGGCTGGGTGATGAAGATGGCGCCTTTCGGCGTCGGCGCTCTCATCGCGCACACGATCGGCACCCAGGACGTGGCGTTCCTCGGCACGCTTCTCTCCAGCCTCGCGTGGTTCGCCGTGACAGTCACGGGCGGGTTGTTGATCCACTTCATCGTGCTGCAAATAGCGGTCTCAGCATTGGCAAAGTACAGTCCGTTCCAATTCATGAAGCACATGGGGCCAGCCTTTGCGACTGCGTTCGGCACGAACAGTTCGAGCGCGACCTTGCCCGTCACGATGAAGTGCGTCGACAAGATGAACGTCAGCAAGCGCATCAGCAACTTTGTGCTGCCTGTAGGCGCGACACTCAACATGGACGGGACTGCGCTGTTCGAGGCGGTCGCTGTGCTCTTTTTCGCGCAAGCCTTCGGCATGGGGCTCGGGGTGCCCGGACAGATCATTGTCGCGATCACGTCTGTGGTCGCCGCAGTCGGTGCGGCGGGAATCCCTTCGGCTGGTCTAGTAACCATGACGATCGTTCTCTCAGCGGCTGGAGTTCCGACGTCCAAGATGCAGATCCTGTGGGCGATCGACAGGCCGCTCGACATGATGCGAACGGTGGTGAACATTACGGGCGACGCCGTGGTTGCGAGGGTGCTCCAGACGCGGTTCCCGGAGATCCGGCCCGAAGAGGACGAGATGGCGGAAGCCTACGAGGAAGTGCTACCCGACGCGTCGCACGACTAGAAGAGCGACGCTGGATCCCAGAAGGCGTCCTTGGCGATGACGTCGCCGTCGAACGGTACACCCTCGGCCTCGAGCCGGGCGCGCTGGTCGAGCGCCATGCGCGGGTCGCGCTTGTGGATCGGGAGTTCGCCCTTCGCGTTCACGACGCGCCACCATGGAGTGCCGTCGTCGGGGCAGCCCGCCATCCACTTACCGACGAAGTAGCCGCTCGCGTAGTTCGGAAGCGCGCGGCCGACAGCGCCATAACTCGCGACGCGACCCTCGGGGATGGAGCGTACGACGCGCCACAGAGCGCTCAGTTCGGAATCTCGTCCTTCAGCCATTCGGTCTTCTCTGGAGAGGCGAGCGCCATGAGTTCTTCGATGTCCTCTGCGTCCTGTATGTGAATCTTGATCATCGGGGCGTCACTCCCCGGCGCGACGTCCCACTCGCCGAGACCGAGGCTCTGCGCACCCATCGAGGTTGCCATACGCCAGACCTCTTCGGGAGTGACGGGAGTTCCGCGCTCGCGCGAGACGCGCAGGGCGGCGCGCATTTCGGCGAACATGTCGATCGGGCCGCTGCTCGCGGCGGAATCGAGGCCGAGACCAACGAGGACGCCCGCATCCAGCATGTCTCGGACGGGGGCGCGAGGACAGTTGAGAGCCTCGTTGGAACGCGGACAGTGCGCGACGGCGACCCCTGCGCGCGCGATCACTTCAGCCTCTTCACCAGATATGTCGCAGACGTGGACGAACTGTACGTCCTTCCGTAGCAGTCCGCAGTCCTTGAGATAGCCGACGACCCGCTGGCCGGTCGGGAGTTGCATCCCGAACTCCTTGCAGACCGTCGCGAGGGGGCCCTTGCCGTGCAGAAAGAGTTCGTTCTCATAGACGGACTCTGCGACATGGATGCTGACCTTGCCGCCGATGGCCGCCAGGTTCTTCAGCGACTGCGTGTCGACCGTCCACGGAGCGTGCGGGTTGATGTGGACCTCGCCACTAAACTCGCTCGTCGTTTTCAGAAGGTTCTGCGTGACAAACTCCAGCCTTTGTGCAGTGTCTTCCCTGTCCGCGATCGTGATGAGTTCTTGAAAGATGACTCCGTCCAAGCCGTTCTTGGTCATCGCTTCGCCCGAGTACGGCCGGTCGGAGTGCTCGGCTATGAACGCAACTCCTGTCGCACGGTTTTCCGCGGCCGCAAGGAGACAGTCCTCTCGGACGCGCGCTTCCGACTGCGCGACTTTCTTTGCGGTGATCGCCAAGATCCAACTGTGGTAGTCAGTCTCCGGTATCTCTCCCATGAGTCCACGATATTCGAGGTGCGAATGCGCGTTAATGAACGCCGCAGAAAGCACGAAGGGCTCCGAGTTTCCGGTGTGCGGACGAAGTTCTTTGAGGCGCCCTTCGTCGTCAAAGAGGGCCTCGAGGCCGTGCTCGAGCCTGCCGTCGACGACGATCGCGTAGGGTCTGAGGAGCATGTTTTTGGACGTCTGGGGGAGCATATCGGATTTCTGTGCGAAACAGACCGGAATTCGGCCCGGAAAAGGCCCTTTTTGAACCTAAATCGGCGGTAAAATCAAGGCCTGAGAGACGGGTGTCCCGTCTTGTATTCGAGCCCAGGATTAAGCCGTGCCAGAAGAAGATAGCAACATTCAGATCGTCGACATTGAGGAGGAGTTGTCGCGGAGTTATGTCAACTATGCGATGTCGGTCATCATCGCCCGCGCGCTGCCCGACGTGCGCGACGGCCTCAAGCCCGTGCAACGGCGAATCCTGTACGCGATGCACAGGCTCAACCTGACGCCGAGCAACCCGACGACGAAGTGCGCGAAGGTCACCGGCGACACGACCGCGGACTTCCACCCGCACGGCAACGAGGTCGTCTATCCGACGCTGGTCCGCATGGCGCAGTCGTTCTCGATGCGTTACCCGCTAGTGGACGGCCAGGGGAACTTCGGCTCGATCGACGGCGATTCGCCTGCAGCGATGCGCTACACGGAGTGCCGACTGACGGCGCTCGCGATGGAGATGCTCGGCGACCTCGACCGCGAGACGGTCGACTGGATGCCGAACTACCTGCAGACGATCAATGAGCCGACGGTCCTGCCCAGCCTCTTTCCGAACCTGCTCTGCAACGGAGGCCAGGGGATCGCCGTCGGAATGGCGACGTCGCTGCCGCCGCACAACCTGACTGAGGTCTGCAACGCGGCGCTGCACAGACTGGACAACCCTAAGTGCAGCCTCGACGACATCATGGAGCACATGCCGGGGCCCGACTTCCCCACCTATGGGCTCATCATGGGCAAGAAGGGGATCCGCGACGCGTACGAGTCGGGCCGCGGCTCTATCATCATGCAGGCGAAGACGATGATCGAGCCGATCGAGAGCGGCAAGACCGCGATCGTTATCACGGAGATCCCGTACCAGGTCAACAAGACCAACCTGGTCCGGTCGATTGCAGAGATCGCCAAGACGAAGAAGTTCGACGGCATCACCGACGTCCAGGACTACAGCGACAAACTGGGCATGCGCATCCAGGTGGACCTGCGGCGCGACGTCAACCCGAACAAGGCGCTGAACTATCTGCTCAAGAAGACGCAACTGCGCACGACCTTCGGTGCGATCATGCTTTCGCTCATCGACGGCGCTCCGCGCGTGTCTCCACTGCTGACCGTGCTCGACGAGTACCTGCGCCACCGGACCGAGGTCATCGAACGGCGCACGTGGTACGAACTGATGCGAGCCCTGGAGGAGATCCACCTCAACGAGGGCTACCAGATAGCACGGCGGTTCCTGGACGAAGTCATCAAGACGATCCGCGCGAGCAAAGACGCGGGCGAGGCGCTACAAAACCTCGTACGGAAGTTCGACATGTCGCCCTCACAGGCCAACGCTGTGTTGAGCATGCCTCTGCGGCGCTTGACGCAACTCGCGCAGGACGAACTGGAGAACACCTACAAGGAGGCTCTGCGAAAGGCGCAGGACCTGATGGACATCCTGAGCAGCCCCGCAAGGCTGAAGTCCGTCTTGCAGGCCGAGATCGAGCAGTTGCGCGACAAGCACGGCGACGAGCGGCGCACCAAGATCATTC
>DATLWQ010000433.1:0-3090 GCA_035576225.1 Fimbriimonadaceae bacterium
TAAATGGAGCGAAGAACGAAGGAACGTTCGTCCTTGAGCGCGCCGTGACTCGGGGATCCGCCGTGGCAACTCACCACTATTTGCTCGATGAACCATTTGAAGTGGCGGTGAAAGAGGTAGGGGCCGAGCTGATGGCGGAAGGTGACTGGGTCGCAGTCGGAAGCATTCCGGGCCGATACGAGAACACGCGCACAAACAAGCACATCGAGGTGATGCGCCCGCAATGGGTCAACTCGAAGGCCGATCCGGGGAAGGCTGTTGTTTGGGTGACCGAGCCAGCGACGATCTTCGACCGCCTGATCGCGTGGATGCACAAGAGATATTTCCGTGTGCCCAGGTCTTACCCGCCTGGCACGTCAGCAACACAGCTGACGTAGCTGCACGTGGAGCGACCTCACAGATCTGTCCCGATCCGGAACGGACTCACTCGATACATCCCTCAGCGAATTACGGCCGGAGCATACTGCCCCATGCTTGCACTCGTGGCGTCCTGGGAAGCGCCCCGAACAGCAGTATAACTAGGTTATGAAAAAGCGGTGAAGGGTTTGGGTGATAGCGTTAGCCCTCGTGCTCCTTTCCGAAACGAAAGAGCAATGGCGACGTTGGGTGACAGTGCCACTCCTCGTGCTAGATTCAGAAATGAGAGTTCGGTGGAAACTCTGGGTGATCACGCTGGTACTCGTGCTCCTGTTCCTGGGCCTCGTCGAGCTGAACGACCATCCGATGGTCTTCTTCATGAACGATGCGGCACTCAGCGGTGAAAAGACTTCTATAGTCCACACTACTCGAGCGTCTGATCCAACGATTGTTGCAAAGATCAATACGACGGGCGTCCAGGTCTGACCCCAAAGGCGGACTAGGACAGCAAGAAGCCCTCGCTCAAGGGCACGAAGGGATCCCACCTCTTGCTTGCAGGGGGCGGGCCCGTGAGCCCCGATTCGTCGGGGAACAGGGGTGGGGGTGACCACAGTTGCTACCACGTTTTTATGCCTCGGTACGCTCCGTACCGAGTCTCCAGACCGCCGAGAGCGCAACACCAAAGCACACGAACATCCCTGACCCCGAAGGGGTCACAGAGAGTAGCCAGGGCGTCACGCCCCGTCGGGACCCCTGGTAAGTCCGCAACAAACAACGAGCACCCAGGAGGGGTGCCAGCACCCGGTTCTTATGCCTCGGTACGCTCCGTACCTAGGCAGCGATTCTGACCCAGCAAGACCGCAGGCAGGCTTGACAGCGCGTCAAGACAATTTCGCCCCATCACAGAACTCAATCACAGAAACAGGCGTTGGAAGAACAAAAGCGACAGCGACCGCAACGGTCAGAAGATCTGCCTAGACAGGCACGGAAATAACGTGGAAAAACGGGAGAAAAACGCAAGTCATAAACGAGAGGAAACGGGAGCAATAACGGGAAAAAATGGGAGAACTTAAAGAGGACCCCCGACCAAGCGCAAACCATAATCAAAGCCATGAAAAAGCGGTGGAGGCTCTGGGCACTGTCCGCGGCGGCAGCAGTCCTCGTTTTGTCCTCAGTCGTGCTCCTCAGGCAGGGTAGATACCCGTTCTTGAATGGCGCAACCCTCCTGCACACGCGGATGGATTCGGTGACTATCAACCTGGAGGCGGCCCCGGGCGGTTTCAAATCCATCGCGCCCTATCGAAGGGACGAGGTGGTCGAGGACTACGCGGTCAGGGGATCGAACACGGCCTTGTTGGCAGCCGTCAAGAACTCCCTCACGCCCGACGACGGGTGGGTCATGACCGACGTAATGAAGGACTTGCACTACTATTACTGGCACAACAAAGAACAAGACGTCTATATTACGCTCATCCCCCAGACAGGCAAGGGGGGAAAAGACATCGGGGAACCGATGGTCATCGTGAATCGACCGCAGGCCCTCTACGACAAAGCCAAGAGTTGGTTCGATCAGAAGTTCAGGGGCGCACCACCGCCGGAGCATTTCCCGTAGTTCCGCTCAATGCCGATCGAGCAACTACCCGATCCGGATCGTCAGCATCTGCTGTGCGGACAGCACCATCGGTGAAGCAAGAGCGACGACCACCCGATCTCCGTCGCGCCGCGTCGTCGAAGCGACCGGCCGACCGCCGAACGTCACCTTCGCGTCGCCGGGCAGCGACGAGGCCAACGCGATCTCGCTGACATGCATCCGGCCCCACGCCAAGTACACGCTCGCCGTCTGCGTGGACCCGGAGATCCGCTGGTCGAACGTCCCCCAGCCCTCGGCCGCAGTGAACGCCGCGCGAAATGCCGAAGGCGTCACCCGCGGAGCAAAACCGATCCGCCCGGCAGGCCCGTGATACGAGAACCCCGAGAGCGCCGTGTACACGCCCCAAGAGGCCATAGCCCGAGCGTAGTGGTCGCTGCACTCGACTTCGTTGTAGGGGTTGCGCTTGATCGGCTGGTACCGGTCGTGTACGGCGCGGCAGATCGAAAGCCCCTCCTCAGCCATTCCGTCCCACACCATGTTGCCCGCGACCTGGTACTCAATCCCCGTCCAGACCTCGTCGCGGTACCGCACCGGCTCGTCCTCTCGACCGCCCTTCGGCCACGTGCAAACGAAGAGTCCCGCCTCGCCCGAAACGGCGAACGGACGCTCTGGCGCCCACCGCGCGTTGTACGGCGCGACGTCCGGCGCGAAGTTGTACTTCCACACCGACTGCAGTCCGGTCTTGACGTTCGCCTCGGGATAGATGTGCCCCAGCCCCACCTGGTGCGCCCATCCCTGTCCGAACAACTGGTCGGAAAGGCAACCCGGGCCGTATTGGTACTTCTCGTGGACGGTCTCGTCCACGTCCTGGATGAAGTATTCGCCGTTCCACAGCCGGTCGACCGTCGCCGCGCTCCCTTTCTCGAAGATGTCGCGGCACTGGCTGGCGAACTCCGTATCGCCGACCTCCTTCGCCATCTCTTCCGCCGCGCGCAACGCGCCGAGATACAAAGACCCAACAAAAGTGTTCGCCCCGAAGAAGTCGATGTCGAACGTGTTCGGCTGGCTGTCCTCGATCAGTCCGTCGCCGTTCGCGTCGTGCCCGATCAGGTACTGCATCGCCTTCTTGATGCGCGGCCAGT
>DATLWQ010000434.1:0-2231 GCA_035576225.1 Fimbriimonadaceae bacterium
CAGGATGTAGAGCCCTTCTTCCAACTTGGGAAGGCGCATCGACTCGGCGAAGTGGCCCTGTATGTCCCTGCTCGTGAGTTTGTACTCCTCTGCGTAGAACGCGTACGGCTCTATCTGCTCGTCCATCCCCGGGTATCTGCCATAGGCAATGTTGCGTGCGAGGGAGTACGAGGTGCGCTTGTCGAAGATCTCCTTGTCATCGAACTTGAAGAGCCTGATGGAGACGGTGTCGCGCCGGGTGATGCCGTTCATCACGATCTCCGGCCGCTCGTCGGGAGTGAAGACTGGCTGGTTCGCAGAGAGGTTGAGTTGGTCGCCCTGCCAGTTCAGCCGGAGCAAGACCTTCCTCGACTCCTTCCTGATCAACTCGTACTGGTTCGCGCTGTAGCCCGGCGCGATCCCACTCAAGTTGACCAGGGCCCTTGGGACGTTGTGGAACACGAACGTCCCGTCTTCAGCGGCCTTGACCGAGGCAAAGAAGTTAAAGCCAGGCGCGTCGACGTGGACTTCTGCCTTAGAGGCGGGCAGTCCGTTGTCCGAGAACACGACCTTGCCAGAGACGTCCGCCAGGGGAACCTCTTCCGTGATGCTGAAGGCAGTAAGGACGAGAGCGGCGACGACGCCGAGGACGACGCCAACGGGTTTGAGGAACTTACGCACTGTTCTTGGCCCTCCTATCGACCAGCCAGACTCCTGCAAGCAATGCCAGCACGACGGCCGCGCTCCATACGAGAATGAGCGTCTTGCCCGATCGGTCGAGGGTCACGTTGTCCGAGATCGGACCGTAGACCGCAAGCGCAGCGCCCTGGAGCGCTATCGCGCCGACGACGGACCACGCAGTCGCCTTTGCCGTCAGCCGCGTGAGGAACGGGGCGATGCCGAGGCCGACGATCACGCCGATCGCGCCCTTCGAGCCGAAGAACACGCTCGCGATCACGATGACCACCAGAGACATGAGCACCGCCAGGGCTCGAGCCACGCCGCTCGAGGTTTCAGAGGAGTTGCGTCTGACCATCAGCGCGTCGGTGAGCCCGACCAAGGTAACCACGCCGATGACGAACCCGATCATCGCGTAGTGCTGACCGATGTCGAAGGCCTGGACGACCGTCGGGTTGTTCTCCCGGAAGAGGCGGTAGAAAGCGAGCCCAAGCAACAGCGACACGGCTGGGAGCAAGTCGCGGCGGTCGAGCAGGAAGACCGTGCAGACCGCGGTGAAACCGGCCGCCGCCATACCCAGGCCGTAAGCCGTGCTGAACGCGTAAGTCGTCAGGCCCAGCCAAAGCAGCGCGGCAACTCCCCATATGCCGGCGGAGGCCTTCCCACGCGGAACGAGCCAGGCTGTGACGATCACCGCCGCGACTCCCACGAGCGAGATGATCGCGAGCCGGCGCTCGCCAAGGTACATCGAGAACAGCCCCCAGGAGAGCGCGGCAATACCGATGATCGCTGCCGTCGGAGCGATCCATGCGCGTTTCTCCTTCGTCGCCCACTGGACGGCCAGGAACAGGCCGAAGACGACGATGCCGACGAGCCCGAGCCAAACCTGGGATCTCTGCACCAGGTCCCTGTATCCGAACTGAGTCATCTGCGCGACGATCCCGAGAGAGAAGAGAGCCACGAGCGACTCGAGCCCAGGGTGGGAGCGCCGCCCCGCCCCCAGCGGAACGCAGGCAGAAGCAACGCCGACGAGAAGGCCGGCAAAGCGGGCCGAAGAGTCAGGAACGCCCCCAAAGAAGCGCATCCCGACCGCGAACGCGGCGAGCCCAAAGGCGCTCAAGAGCGCCCCCTTGGCGGAGGTCCGCAACGTCATCGACGCGAACTGGACGACGGCGCCTGCGAGCGCGCCGAACACGACGAAGTTCATTGCCGTGTGCAGGCCGCTCGGGACGAACCTCGCACCGATCCACGCCGCGAGAGCGCAGACCAACGGCACAAGGAGGCCGACATACGAAGCCGGCGCCCGCTCCCCTCTTTCCCTCATGAGAAGCGCTAGGACGCCAACGGCGAGCCCCAGCCATGGAAGATAGATTTCAATCCCTGACATTACGGACACCCTCGCAGTATTGACGTGTATACATTGTCTTCGATTCATCGGTCGAGTCGTCGGTATCATCGACGGGTGCCACGGCTCTATTTCGCGTACGGATCCAACCTCTGCATCGAACAGATGGATCAGCGCTGCCCCGGCCATAGACCGCTGCGCGCACATCGGCTGCACGGGTACCGGCTCG
>DATLWQ010000435.1:0-1861 GCA_035576225.1 Fimbriimonadaceae bacterium
CTATGTCTTCAACGCCCTGGGTTCCGACGTCACGGTCGTGGAGATGATGCCGAAGATCATCCCGATGATGGACGAGGACTGCAGCACTGAACTTGGGAAACTGCTCACGCGCCAGGGAGTGAAGATCATGACCGGCAGCGCGGTCGAAAAACTTACAAAGAACAAAAAGGCCTGGAAGGTCGCGGTCAAGAGCGGCACCAAAGAGGAGAGCCTGGACGCTGACGTGGTGCTGGTCGCCGTCGGGCGCCGCGCGTTCACCGACAATCTGAACCTAGAAAAGATCGGCGTAAAGACGAGTCGCACCGGGATCGACGTCGGCGAGGACATGCGCACGAACGTCGACAACATCTTCGCTATCGGCGACGTCAACGGGATCATCCAGTTGGCGCACGTCGCTTCTTATCAGGGGACCGTCGCGGCAGAGAACGCCGTCCGCGGCGGTAGCCGCAAAGCCGACCACAAGGCGATCCCGAACTGCATCTATACGGTTCCAGAGGTGGCGTCTGTCGGCCTGACCGAAGGGCAGGCGAAGGAGCAGGGCTACGATGTGACGGTCGGCAAGTTCATGTTCCGCCCGCTCGGCAAGGCAATGGCCTCCGGTCACCAGGACGGGTTCGTCAAGATCGTCGCCGAAAAGAAGTACGGCGAGGTGCTCGGCGTTCACATGGTCGGCCACGGTGTGACCGACATGATCCATCAGGCCGTGGTCGCGATCAAACTGGAGGCGACGGTCGAGGTCATGGTGGACACGATCCACGCGCACCCGACGATGTCCGAGGCCGTGCTCGAGGCGTACGAAGACACGCACGGCATGGCGATCCACAAGGCGTAAGTCAGTCTTTTTGCCCGTCTGCGCAGTTGAAGTACGCCTTGACTTCGGGCTTGAACCACGCCAGGAAGACAGGCAGGCAAATCGGCAGCATGATCACGCTGCTCATCCCGAAGACCAGGTGGACGATGTGCGCCGTCCAGGCCTTCTTCGTGAACGGCGTGCGGGTGAGCGTAAGTGCTACGATCCCGAAGAACGTGCCGGTGCACAAAAAGCTCCATCCTCCGACCTTGACCGCGAAGGTGAACAGATCGAGAGTCTGCTGGTCCTTGACCTGGTTCGCAAGAAAACCTATCTGATAGATGACGCCCTGCGGATCGCGGATCGCCTGGTAGGCGTGCCAAGCCGTCCAGAAGTTGAGGAGCGAGAACAAGTAGCAGTAGACGTCGTACCAGATGACTGCCTTCGGTTTCTTGCCCACGTTCGACAGTTTAGCCGTCTCGTGTCGCTCACGGGAGATATGCTCTTGTACGTGACGATTCGTCCCCTGGCAGAGAACGACTCGATGGCGGAACTGACCGCTCTTATTCGGTCGGCGTACAAATCGCTTGCAGACATGGGGTTTCGATATTGGGGCACGTGGCAGAGCGAAGAGGACACGCGACTGCGCTGCTCGGAGGGACACTGCCTTGTCGTCGAAGATGAGGGTCGACTGGTTGGGACCCTGACTGTGAAACTCGCGCACAACGACGGCGATCCTGACTGGTACAAGAGGGAAGGCGTCTGGGTCGTGACACAGTTCGCGGTCCAGCCCGAACAGCAGGGTTCTGGTCTTGGCAGCGAACTCTTGAAACACGCGGAAGAACTTGTCATGTCGCTCGGTGGTACAGAGGCATCGATCGATACGGCTGAGGGGGCGAAGCATCTCATCCGGTTCTACTCAAAGAGGGGCTATCGCCACGTTGGCCACGTCGACTGGAGCGGAACGAACTATGTAAGTGTGCTCATGAGCAAGTGCCTGCAGGTGACTCTCAAGACCGAGCGACTTGTCTTGCGACCGGTGTGCATGGACGACCTCTCGGCGGCACTGTC
>DATLWQ010000436.1:0-5584 GCA_035576225.1 Fimbriimonadaceae bacterium
ACCGTCTACTCGTTCTCGGACGTCTACTTGGACGGCGACGACAAGTCGGAGGTCGACATGCAGGTCAGAAGGGACTTCCGCGACACGGCGTTCTGGCAGCCCTACGTCGAGACGGACGACAACGGCAAAGCCAGTATCGAAGTCAAACTTCCCGACAACCTCACTTCCTGGCGCGCGACCGCGACCGCGGTGACGGCGGACGCGCGGAGCGGCAAGGGCCGCACCAACGTTGTCGCGCGCAAGCCGATCATGGTGCGCCTCAGTACGCCTGCCTTCATGGTCGAGGACGAGCGCCAGACCGTCGGCGCGACGGTCATGAACGAGACGGACCAGCGCCGGACCATCCGTGTCCGTGCCGACCTGACCGGGCTCGAAGTCACAGGCAGCACCTCGTCCACACTCACCATCGACCCGCGCTCCAGTGCGAAGGTCACGTGGGACGTCACGGCCAAGGCGCCTGGTGAGGCCAGGATGCTCGTCGCTGCGATCTCCGACGGCGCAGGCATGAACGACGCGCTCGAAAAGACGTTCGAGGTCAAGACCAACGGACCGACCTACACGTCGTACTCGGCGGGCGACACCGACGGTCAAGCGACGTTCGAGATCGAGGTCGATCCCAACGCCCACAGCGGCAGCGTAGAGGTGTCGGTGACGCCGACCTTGCTCGGCAGCATCGTCGGTTCGATCGACGGACTCGTCCGATATCCGTATGGGTGCGTGGAGCAGACCATGGACCGATTCATGCCCGCGATGGTCGTCAGCAGGTACCTGCACGCAACGGGGATTTCGCGCCCCGACCTCGACGAGAAGATCGCCGACGTCGCAAAGAAGAGCCAGGCGCGCCTTCGGAGCATGCAGCACTCGGACGGCGGGTTCGGATGGTGGTCGTACGACAAGTCCGACCCCGAGATGACCGCGCTCGTGCTCGAAGGCCTCTATCAAGCCGAGAGGGCGGGGGCGGACGTCAACGTCGAGATGCGCGACCGCGCGATCCAGTGGTCCAAGAACTTCATGCTGAACGTGCGGCCGAAGTACCTGTGGAGGGACGACTCTCTCCGCCTCGCCTATGCCCTGTCGCTTCAGGGCGTCGACCCATCGGTCTGGTTCGTCGCGCTTCCGCAGAAGCCCGAAGAGGAGAAGGACGTTGCGATGCTCGCGCGCACGGTTCTTGCGATCGACGTTACCAAGGGCCATCTTCCGCCCGAGTCGAAGAAGATCCACGACGCCGCCTACAACCGCCTCATCTCGCTGGCGGCTGTCGGCGACGCGACCGCATCCTGGGAGGCCGAGTGGTGGAACGAGCCCACCGCGATCGCCCTCCAGGCGCTCATCAAGGAGGATCCGCACAGCGACTTGGTCACCAAGACTCTGCGGTTCCTGGCCAACAGACGGCGCGGTCGCGGATGGTGGAGCACCCGCGACACGGCGCAGACCGTGCTGGCCGGCATCGAGTACCTCGAAGCCGTCTACCAGCCGGGCGCCAACGTCGGAGTCACGATCACCGGCCCGGACGGCGTCGACCATCTCTTCCAGTTCGACTCACGCGATCCTTCAGCGGAAAAGACCCTGACGATCCCGGTGAGTTCGCTCAAGAAGGGCAAGAACGCGTTCAAAGTCAAGGTCGAAGGGCAGGGCCGCGTCTACTACTCGACGAAACTCGAGCAGTCGATCTACGACAAGTCGCCGAAGCCGGAGCCGTACGGAAAGGACCTCTCGATCAAGCGCGAGTACTTCCGCATGGAGTCGCAGCGGCTCGAGGACGGGACGATCCGACTCATGCCGAGCAAGGAGCCGGTCACCAGCGCCAAGAGCGGAGAGGTCCTGCACTGCCGGCTCACCGTCACGTCCAGCATGGACCGTGAGTTCGTCTTGATCCACGATCCTGCTCTGAGCAACTCGCGCTTCGTCGACCGGGGCGACGTCGACATTTATGAGTGGAGATACTGGTGGAGCGACCAGAGTTACTTCGACGACCACACCGCCGTCTTTATGCGCTACCTTCAGGCGGGCGACAGCGTCATCGAGTACACGGTGCGCGCCGAGGCGTCCGGCAACTCCTTCGCACTGCCTGCCACGGTCTCGCTGATGTACCAGCCGGACATCCGAGCCACGACCGGCACCACGACCCTGGAGGTGCATCAGTGAGGCGCTGGGCGCCGCTCGTCACGATCCTCGTGGTCTGTGCGGCGATCGTCTCGTCGTTCGCGGGCCGCGGAGGGAGCCAGCGCACGCTATCCCGGTATGTCACGCCGCTCGGCGAGAGGATGGAAAACCAGCGACACAACGCGATCCTCTGCCTGAAGGAACTCGACGGCACGGTGATCGCCCCCGGCGCGGAGTTCTCGTTCAACAAGGCGGTCGGCTCGTGGTCGCGCGACAAGGGGTATCGCCGCGCGCCCGTCTCGTTCGGCGGGATGCTCGTCGACTCCTGGGGCGGCGGCGTCTGCCAGACGAGTTCGACGCTCTACAACACCGCGCTGCTCGCGGGCATGGAGATCGAGGAGAGGCACCGCCACCACTACGCGCCGACCTACATCGCGCCCGGGCGCGACGCCGCGGTCGCCTTCCCGAACATCGACCTTCGCTTCCGCAACCCCTACGACTTCCCGGTGACCATCGTCGGCAAGGTGACGCCGACGGGAATCCAGATCGACCTCGTGGGCGACGGCGGCCCGGTCAAGCCGGTCGAGATCGTGCAGCGCGTCGCCGGAATCACCCAGCCGGCGGACCTGGTGATCGGCAGCGGCCGGTTCGGCCGCGTGCGGAACCCGGGCCACGCGGGCTACAGCGTGCAGACCTATCGGATCATGGACGGCCAGAAGGAACTTCTCTCCAACGACGACTACCCGGTCATGAACCGGATCGTCGAGTACAAGAACCCCTGACCGTTCCTGGTATTACTAGAGACATGGCCGACGACAAAGTCACGAAAGCGCTGACCGGCCTGTTGCAAGACGGCGTCAAGGGCCACGTCGCGCCGGGGATGGCGTGCGCAGTCGGCACCGCCGACAAGACGTGGTTCGCCCACGCCGGGCACCACTCCTACGACTCCAAGAGCGCAAAGATCACGGACGACACGGTCTGGGACCTCGCCTCGGTCACCAAGATCGCCGCGACCACCAGCGTTGCGATGGGCATGTACCAGGCGCACGAACTCGACCTCGACTCGCACGTGCAGAGCGTCGTCACGGACTTCGTCGGGAAAGGGAAGGAGGACGTCACGGTCCGCAACCTCCTGCGCCACGACAGCGGCCTCGCGGCCTACGGCGACTATGAGGGCGACACGAGCGCGAAGGACGTCAAGGAGCGCATCTTGCACTCAAGGCTCATACACAAGCCGTGCAGCGTCACGGAGTATTCGTGCCTCGGGTTTGTCACCCTCGCCGAGGTGCTCCAGCGGTTGACGCGACAGAGCCTGGACGAACTGGTCGCCAAGTACGTGACGGGCCCGCTCAAACTCAAGGACACATATTACAAGCCGGTCTACGATGACCGCAGGTCGTGCGCACCGACCGAAGAGCCTGCGCAATGGCGCCTCCATCTGGACAAACTGCGCGGGTTCAAGAGCGTCAATTCGCGGTACATCCAGGGCGCGGTGCACGATCCGATCGCGTATCTGATCGGCGGGGTCAGTGGGAACGCTGGGCTCTTTTCGACGACAGGGGATCTGGTCAAACTCGTGCGCTCTTGGATGTTGCCTGGGACCGGTCCGTTTTCGAAGGAGACTCTTTCGCTCTTTACGACCAGGCAAGGGAAGTCGTCGACCTACGGCCTCGGCTTCGATACGCGCTCGGAAGAGGACTCGACGGCTGGTACGAAGTTCTCGCTGAAGTCCTTTGGACACACCGGCTACACCGGCACCACGATCTGGGTCGATCCCGAGGCGCTGATCTTCGCGGTCCTGCTCACCAACCGCATCTGCCCCACCGCCGCGAACATCAAGATCCGCGACTTCCGGCCGCCGTTCCACGACGCGGTCTATTCATTGCTTGTCCAGTAAGTCTGAGACGCGTTTGTAGAAGTACTGGCCGTCCTTGTACCACGGGTCGCTCTTGTCCGCGTACTTCAGATATGCCCCGTAGCACGCCTTGCTTTGACGTCCGTAATGTTTGTCGTTCGTTTTCAGATAGATCGCGAAGCACGTACCGCCCATCGCCGCATTGTAGTAGGGGGATTCAGGTTTCGACTTGAGAAACTTCGTCAGAATGTCGTAACTCGTATAGTTGTCCTGGATGTCGCTTGAGTAGGAGAGTGTGCGGGCGACCTCGTATTCGACAACGGGATCGTCCTTAAACTCCGTCAACATCCGCTTCGCAACGCCCTCCATGCCTGATTTGTGCAGTTGAACCGCCTGGTACAGGAATCGCGTTCGAGCAATCTCTTTGTGCAGTGGAAAGCCCTTCTTTTCGTACAGATGATACAAACGTGTTGTGTCCTCCCTAAAATGCTCGTATGTCCACGCGAACGAGAGTGTATAAGTCGCCTCGAAGACCAGCAGTGGGGACGTGTCCCCTTGGTCGAGCAGGCGCTTTTTATCGAGGTAGTAGGCGATCGTCTCCTTTTGGCCCTTCTTCCTGACGACGTCGATCGCGGCGCGTGCGTCCACGAACTCCTTTGGGCTGTCGGGCCAGGGGGCCGTCCACCAGGCTGGCGGGGCATGAAACTGCCGCTGTTGCGCCAACGGCGCGATCAGCAGCGTGAATAAGATTCCAGCGATCGACATCTAGCCAGATCCTCCTTCGACCGGACGCCCCAGGTGAGTTGTGGCGTGACAGCATCTCCATTGTACGCGAATCGCTCGTACCCTTGCGCTCAAGTAACATAGCGCCATGGTCCTCGCGATCGTCGCAACGGTCCTGCTCCAGGAGCAGGTCTCCCTCAGGCCCGGCCTCGTCATCACCAAGTCCGCCACGGTCCGCAAGCAGGAGTACATCTTCCCGAACGACGACGAGACCTCCACGAACGGCGCAATCATCATCAAGGGCGACGACATCACGGTCGACTTCAACGGCGCGACCCTGCGCGGCACGGACGAGGAGACCGAGCCCGACAAGCGCAAGGGCACGGGGCTCACGATCCTCGGCAACAACGTCATCGTCCGCAACCTGAACGTGCACGGCTACAAGGTCGCTATCTCCGCCCGGTACTGCAAGAACCTCAAGATCGTGGGCTGCGACCTCTCCTACAACTGGAAGCAGCACCTGGGCAGCACCTTGGAGCGGGAGGACACCGCCGACTGGATGTCGTACCACCAGAACGAGAAGGACGAGTGGCTCCGCTACGGCGCGGCGATCTACCTGCGCGACTGCAACGACTTCGAGGTCAAGGGCTGCACCGCCCACGGCGGACAGTGCGGGCTCATGATGACCGAATGCAACGGTGGGCTAGCGTGGAACAACGACTTCTCGTTCCTGAGCGGCATCGGCGTCGGGCTCTATCACAGCAGCAACAACCGCGTCTTGTACAACAAGATCGACTGGTGCGTGCGCGGCTACTCCCACGGCGTCTACAACCGCGGCCAGGACTCGGCTGGCATCCTCATCTATGAGCAGTCGAACGACAACGTCTTCGCCTACAACTCTGT
>DATLWQ010000437.1:0-1538 GCA_035576225.1 Fimbriimonadaceae bacterium
GGGGGTCACCTCCGAACGGACCTTGAGCCCGGCGAAAGTGACCGCGGCGGCCATGGGGGCGCCCGAAAACCCCCTGTTCTGCCAGAGTTCCTCGAACCGCTCGGTGACGGTGACAGTGTCCTGCAGGGGAGGGGTCTTGGCCCACGTCTTCCAACTCCGCCCCCTGGCGCGTACGCTGACGTAGAGTTCGGTGGCCCACAGGTCTTCAGCCCGGAGGCGTGCAGTGGCCTTTTGGATCAGTCGGAACATGACCTCTTTGCAGCCCTGGTCCGATCGCCGGTCAGGTGGGAGCACGTGGGAGTGCCCCAAGGTGCGCCTGTGGGTCGGCACGTCGGCCAGTTCGAACCCGCGCAGAAGGTAGTACCACCGCTCACCGACGACAGAGCCGAAGGCCTTGGCGAGATCCTCCCTGGAGGCGTCCACCATGTCGTCGGAGGTGAAGATGCCGTGCGCGCTCAGCCGCGCGGCCATGCGCTTGTTGATGCCGCAGAAGTGAGTCGTCGTGAGGCCCCGCAGTTTGTCGGGGAGGTCCTCGGCACGGATCATGACGAGGCCGTCCGGCTTCTGCATGTCGGTGCCGAGTTTTGCGAGGAACTCGTTTGGTGCGATCCCGATGCTGCAGGTCATCGTCTCGGCGACGTGCTCCCGGATCGCCTGCTTCAACCTTTTGGCGAAATCGAGCGCGACCGCGGGTTCCCGCTCGCGCCCGATGAGGCGGAAACTCATCTCGTCGATGCTCTTGACGCTATGGATCGGGAGTACGGTCTCGACCGCTTCTTTAACGCGCTCGTGGTAGTGGGTGTAGAGCGTATGGCGTCCGTCGACGATGATGATCTCGGGGCACATGCGCTTGGCGTCGCCGACAAGCGTGCCCGTCTTGACCCCGAACGCCTTTGCCTCGTAACTGGCGGCAATGACTGTCCCGCCGTCGGAGGTG
This sequence comes from Fimbriimonadaceae bacterium, assembly GCA_035576225.1. Taxonomy (GTDB): domain Bacteria; phylum Armatimonadota; class Fimbriimonadia; order Fimbriimonadales; family Fimbriimonadaceae; genus JADFMN01. The sequence continues at coordinate 938 of DATLWQ010000437.1, forward strand.
ACTGGTGCAACAGCGATGGGCTTGCCGCGCAACTCTGGGCGCTCGGCCTGTTCGACCGACGCGAAGTACGCGTTGAGGTCGAGGAACACGACGCGCAACGGGCGCGGGTCGCACTCCTCGAATGGCAGATGCATGTCTACTATGCCTCCATTATAGTCCTACTTGGGGCCGTGCATAGGGGTTCCAGACGGACTTGGGAAGTCGAGTCATGTATAGTCCAATCGAATGTCAGGCGAGCCGACTCCTCCGCTGGTCCCGGTCAGTTCTGAGCCGCCACCCCCGGTCAAGCGAGAGCCGCGCAACCCGATCGGTTGGATCGTGTCGGGCCTCTTGCTCTACATGAGCGTCGTCACAGCAGTCACGGGGTACGTCAATGGTGGAGGCGATTCGGTCGAGAACTACGAGGGCCTCCAGAGTCGGCTGAAGTACCAGGTTTCGTTGAAGGCGGCTACTGACTCGCCAGTCTTTGGCGCGCTCGCAGAAGGCAGCGACAGGGCCCTGGAGCATCTTTCTGAGCAGGCGGCGAAGGACGCGCCAAAGTCAGACGCGGCTGCGCGCGTGGCGGTCGTTGCAGCATACGAGGCTGGGGGAAAGGCACCCG
>DATLWQ010000438.1:0-2266 GCA_035576225.1 Fimbriimonadaceae bacterium
GGAGGCGACCGCAGCGAGCGCTTCCGGCGCAATCCGGGCGCGCCCGAGGCCAGTGTGCAAGACGACCCCAGACATGTTGATCGCGGGCGCAACCGACTGGCCCGACATGGCCGTGGCGAGCACTACGGCAGCTTGGAGCACGTCGACCTTGGTCCCAGCCCGCAACAGTGTCCGACCTTGGTCGACGGCGGCACGCGCGGCGGCTGTCCTGATCCGTTCAGGGAACACTTTGAGGGCTTCCTCCTGGATCAGCCGGTCAATGCTCGGTAGTTGGCGCAGGTCAGACATGTGTAGGCACGCGGGCCCATTGTATACCGGGTTTCAGTACAATGGTGTGATGGCGGCGACCCCTCCAACCTTTAACCCGCCCCAGCAAAAGCCGGGGAGCAAGCTCGTCGTATGGCTTCTCGTGGCCGTGGCGATGCTGTGCATTCTGATGGCCGTCATTGGCGGGATGTTCTTCATGAACGTCAAGGACAGCGTCACCAAGTTGATATCTTGCGGGATGACCGGTGACGTCGCCAAGAACGCTGTAATGGCATATTCGCTGGACCATGGCGGAAAGTTCCCGGACGCCGAACATTGGCAAGACGACATCCTTCCCTACTATCAGCGAATCTACGACAAGTTGATGAAGGAGAAGACGATGAAGGACATGCCGTCCTGGTTCACCTTTAAGCCTGCCGATCCCGGGCAGGCGCTATCGTGCGACTTGGGTGGAGGCCGGACGACTGGCTTTTCCTACAACGCGGCTCTCTCGGGCAAGATGGACGACGAGATCAAAGATCGGAGCACCCTCGTGATCTTTGAGGACGTGAAGCCCAAGTACAACGCTTCGGGCGATCCAGCGGCCAGGCCGGCCAAGCCGAAGACGCAGGCCATGGGCAAAGACAGAGACTGGCTCGACTTCCCACTTGAAGGCCAGCCGGAGATGTTCAAGTCGAGCAACTCGAGCCTCGACCTCGACATCACGCCCCAGGACGGGCTGGAGGAGCAGCCCGCCGCTGAACCTCCCAAGGACGTTGGTGCCGACGAGTCTAAGGACACTGGCACCAAACAGTAGCCCAGGTTCAGCGTATAATGACTGTAGGTATAGAAATGCACCCCTTCGATCCGAACTTGCTTGCACTCGGGCTGCCCCAGGGCTCCGAGTGGCTGATCATCCTTGTCGTCGTGCTACTGTTCTTCGGCGGCGCGAAGATCCCTCAGCTCATGCGCGGCCTTGGAAAAGGCGTCGGCGAGTTCCAGGCTGGATTGAACCAAGGCAAGCGGGCCCTTCAGAAGGCTATGGAAGAGGCTGAGAAGGAAGACGAGGAAGAGGCGAAAGCCGAGAAGAAGAGCGAGTAGCCCCGTTTTCGGAACATTACGACGGCCAGCGGTCTACCGCTGGCCGTCGTTTTTGTCAGTTTTGAGGCGGCAGGGGCAAACGAAGTGAGGCTCAAACCGTAGGAAATAGCGTCATACTTTCGAGTGAACTCCCATGTTGAACATAAAGAGACTTGCACTGGTCCTCGCCCTGTTCTCCGTCCCTCTCCTCGGCGGCATCGCCAAGGCGCAGGACGATGACGATCAGGAGCCCCCGAAGCAGGAGCAGAAAAAGGACGACGCGGCCAAGAAGTACGACGCCGCGATCAAGGACGCCACGAAGTACGAAGGCGCCTTCACGTTCTACGTACGCAAGTCGGACATCCTGCTGGAGATCTCCGAGGACCAACTAGGCAGGCTCTTTCTGGCACAAGCGACCTTGAACCACGGTTTTTCGCCGATGGGAGGCCAAGCCGGCGAGCCGCTCTCCGACGGCCCGATCGACGTCTTCAAATGGGAGAAGCACGACGACAGGCTAGTTCTGGTGCGGCCCCACACGAAGTACCGCTGGGACGACAAGGACCCGCTGGCGATCGCCAGCGAGAGGACGTTCCCGGAAGCGATCATGGGGACGTTCCGAATCGAGCAGACGAAGCCTGACGAGAAGTTGATGCTCGTCAACGTCACTTCGTTCTTCTACGGCACCGTCTTTGGGCTCCCAGAACTCGTCTCGGCCGGAGCAGGCAGCCCTGCCATCCTCGACCGCGAGATGACAGATATCGACAGTATCCGCGAGTCCGGCGACGCCACCGTCGTGCGAATGCGGATGCATTTCCGGTCACAAGGAGCAGGCGACCTCGCAAGCCTTATGGCGGCTCTCGGCCTGACTGCACAGAACCACCTTGAAGACGAGAAGAGCATCCCGCTCGGAGTCACTTACACGCTTTGGTACCGCAAGGAC
>DATLWQ010000439.1:0-3664 GCA_035576225.1 Fimbriimonadaceae bacterium
CTCCTACTCGAAATTTATTCGACGGACTACGACGACCGCCTGCCACCAGCCAATACATGGATGGATGCCACCTTCGACTACGGCAAAAGCGACCTCATCTACTCCGATCCCAATATCGAGGGCATAAAGAAAAGCCAGTACGGCTATGCGTTCTTCCGACCGCTCTCCGGTCTGCGAACGCAATCGATCTCAGATCCGGCCGAGATGCCGCTTACGTTCGAGTCGAAGGATCTCTCTCGCAACGCGAACGGTCTTCTGGACTTGCTGCCGTATCGATTGAAGAAGCACAAAGGAAACAACGTGTCGTTCCTCGACTATCACGCGGCGGTGATGCCGGAGGAATGGCGATTCAATGTGATCGTGGTCGACTTGCGCGAGCCTTAGCGCGGCAGGCGCTCGGGGAACCAGAGTTTGAGTTCGCGTCGGGCGGCCTTGGGGTCGGAGGAGGAGTGCGTGAGGTTGTCCTCGATCGATAGGGCGAGGTCGCCTCGGACTGTGCCGGGCAGGGCCTCGACCGGGTTGGTGGCGCCCATCATGGCGCGGATCGCCTTGACGGCGTTCTCGCCGCGCACGGCCATCGCGATCACGGCCCCGCTGGTGAGGTAGTCGCAGACGGACTTGTAGAACGGCTTGCCCTTGTGCTCGGCGTAGTGCTCCTGGACCAGTTTGCGGGGGGCCTTCATCAGTTTCAGGCCAGCGACCTTGAGGCCGCGGGCCTCGATGCGGCGGGTGATCTCCCCGATCAGGTTCCGTTCCACCCCGCCGGGCTTGATGAGGACGAGGGTCGTCTCTTCCATGACGCGCGGAGGATACCTAGGGGAGTCGATGGTCGAAAGTCGAAAGTCGCAAGTCTATAGTCGAACACTCGGCCCGGGGCAGGGCCCGATTGTTCCGCATCGGGGCAACCTGGGTGAGACGTGACGCGTACACTCCGCGAGACCACGAACAATGGCAGTCGCTGAATTCCGGGATCTGACCGTCGCCTACGGAAGTTTCGTCGCGCTCGACTCCTTCACCGTCTCGCTCCCGGAGGGCTGTATTGGGCTCTTGGGGCCGAACGGCGCAGGCAAGACGACCCTGATCAAGACAATGCTGGGGTTTGTCGACCCTAGGAGCGGCGACGGGCACGTTCTGGGGCACGACCTCGTCAAGGAGGGGCCGATGATCCGTCAGAACGTGGGCTACATGCCCGAGCAGGACTGCCACATTCCGGGGATGTCTGCCGTGCAGTTCGTCGCCTATGCGGGAGAACTGGCCGGGCTGCCCTCCAACCACGCGATCAGGCGGGCGCACGAGGTGCTCGAGTACTGCGGGCTGGGCGAAGCGCGGTACCGGGCCGTAGAGACGTATTCGACGGGGATGAAGCAGAGGATCAAACTGGCGCAGGCGCTGGTCCACGGGCCGAAACTTCTTCTGCTCGACGAACCGACCAACGGGCTCGACCCGCGTGGCCGTGAGGAGATGCTGGAACTGGTGAGGTCTGTGTCGCACGGTAAAGGGCTTTCCGTTCTGTTGTCGTCGCACCTGCTCAAGGACGTCGAGCGGATATGCGACCACGTGGTCGTTCTGCTCGCAGGCCGGTTGCGCGCGCAGGGCCAGATCCGAGACCTGAAGTCGGTCACAGGGGCGCCAGTCGACGTAGAACTGCGCGAGCACAGCCTGGAGTTTGTGGACAGGATCCATGCGATGGGGATGATGGTAGAAGAACTGCAGAAGGGCGAATACCGAATATATGGCGACGCGCGGCTAGACGAGACGGCGCGGCGCGTCTTTCAGGCTGCGCGCGACAGTGGGTCGCAGGTCCGGCACCTGGCGCTCGCGCAGCGCTCGCTCGAGGAGGCTTTCCTGGAGGCTGTGCATGTCTAACGCGGCAGGTCCGATCGCCGACCTCTCGTACCGGACGTACGGCGGGATCCTGCAACCTCCGACACAGCGATGGAAGGTGATCGCGCGCGAGGGTATCCGCAGGACGTTCAAGAACAAGTGGTATTGGTGGTGCCTGCTTTTCGGCGGCTGGTACTTCGGCGTCATGACGATCGCGCTGTTCGTCGTCGACCAACTGATGCAGTCAGGTGGCAGAGACGCTCAGCAGGCGCTTAGTAGGCTGGGAGCGATCAATTGGTCCGCCCAGTTCCTGCACGGGTTCTCCTACGGCCAGTTGTTCTTCATGTTCGTGGCGATGATCGCCGGGGCGGGTGCGATCGCAAACGACAACCGTGCGAACGCGCTGCTCGTGTACTTGAGCAAGCCGTGCACGAAGAAGGACTATCTGATCGGCAAGTGGGTGGGAGTATTCATCCCTGTCGTGACCGCCATGCTGTTGCCGGCTCTGATCTTCTATCTTTACGGCGCGCTCAACTATCGTGACTACGGGTTCTTGGCGGACGACCCGTGGCTGATCCTGCGTGTCCTGCTCATCGCTGGCCTCGCGTCGGCGTTCCATGCGAGCCTAGTGCTAGGCGTGAGTTCGCTGTTCAACCAAGGCCGCATGGCGAACATGACGTACGTCGGCGTCTACTTCATCACCTACATGGTGACAGTGGTGATCGGGATCATCGTCGAAACGACGCACAGTGCCTCTGGATGGCTCACCCAGTCTCTGTTCTACTGCTCGATCGACGGCGTCAACATCGGCGTTGCAAAGATCATTCTGAACCTCGACTCTCCTCCGCTGTTCATGGGCGGGGGCAACGGGTTTAGCGTTGATCGACCCAGCCCGATCCTTGCTTTCGGGCTGCTCTTTGGGCTGAGCGCGATCGCCCTGCGGCTGGTGTGGAAGCGTGTCCGAGCCGTGGAGGTGGTCGGATGATCTCGTTCCGCGGATGCAGCGTGTGGTACGGCGAAGTGATCGGGATGAACGACATCACGGTCGAGATCGGGCCGGGCGTGACGGCGCTGCTTGGACAGAACGGCGCGGGCAAGACGACGATGATGCGGCTGATCACGGGGCAGTTGCGGCCGACCACCGGCGAGTGCCGGGTTTTCGGCATGGATCCATTCGCGAACACCGAGGTCTACAAGAGGCTCGGTTACGTCCCTGACATCGACAACTTTCCTGAGCACCTGAGCGGGCGCGAGTTCGTCTACCGCATGGCGCGGCTGCAGGGATTTACGCACCATCAGTCGGAACTGCGGACGGAGGAGGTGCTACAGGAAGTCGGGATGGCGGATCGCGGCGACAAGCGGCTCAAGTCGTACAGCAAGGGGATGCGTCAGCGGATCAAACTCGCTCAGGCGATGTTGCACAACCCGGACATCGTGCTCCTCGATGAGCCGCTGAACGGGCTCGATCCGCTCGGTCGGCGCGAATACATGGACTACTTGCACAGGTTCGCGTCGGAGGGGAGGGCCGTGGTCGTTAGCAGCCACATCCTTTTCGAAGTCGAGCAGATGACCCGATCTATGATGCTGATGCACCGGGGTCGGATGCTCGCGAGCGGAAATCTGCGTTCGATTCGCGATCTTATCGACCGGCACCCGCACCGGATACGCATTCTGACGGAGCACCCGCGCGAAGTGGCTTCGAAGTTGGTCTCGCTGCCCTACGTCATCAGCGCCGAGGTCGGTGCCGACAACCAGGAGGTCGAGATCAGGACGAAGGCGCCCGGCCAGTTCTATGACGAGTTGCCGGGCCTCGTGCTGGACCACGGTCTGCAGATCTACG
>DATLWQ010000440.1:0-4067 GCA_035576225.1 Fimbriimonadaceae bacterium
TCTGCCGACCACCTTCGGCTTCACCGGCTGGATCGCTATGACTGTGGGCGCGGAAGGAAACGACGTATTGATGGGCGACCTCGTGCTGCGCGAAGAGGAGGTCAACCCAGTCATGAGCGCCCTGCTCAAGAACGACCTCGACGTCACCGCGTTGCACAACCACTTCTTCTATGAGGAGCCGCGTCTCTTCTTTATGCACGTCTACGGAATGGGCAAGGCGATCGAACTCGCGAAGGCGATCAAGCCCGCGCTCGACATTATGGGCACCCTACCGGTCAAGGGCGTGCACTCGGTCACGTTGAGCGGTTCGAGGATCAATGCCGGGACGTTCGATACTGCAGCGCTCGATGCGATCGTCGGCACGAAGGGCTCACAGTTGGACGGAGGCGTCTACAAGTACGTGGTCGGCCGGCCCGACCTTGACATCCAGGATATGGACGCGACGATCAACGCGCGCATGGGTCTCAGTTCGTGGGCGTCGCTGTTCGGGAGCGACGACGACGCAGTCATTGCGGGCGACATCGCGATGGTTGCCGACGAGGTGACGTTTGTGATGAAGGCGCTGCGCTCGCACAACATCGAGGTAGTCGCGGTGCACAACCACATGACGGGCACGACGCCGATGATCTACTTCCTGCACTACTGGGGCGAAGGCAAGGCTGCGGATCTGGCCAAGGGGTTCAAAGCCGCGATCGACGCGACAGGCAAAGACTAGTCGGCCTTAGCCTGCGCGCTTGCGACTGACAGTGGAGGGACGACCTCCTGGGCGTCCAATGGCATGAGAAGAGGTCGCGCAGGAGCACGACCCTCCACATCAGTCGAGGCTCATGATCTCGATGTTGCGGAACTCGGTCGGATGGCTTTCCGACTGGAGCGAGACCGTGCCGCCCGTGAGAATCAGTTTTCCGTCTTTGATCAGCGCCTTTCCGTCGGCGTCGTTGGGGTCGAGTTGCGGGTTGTCGTACTCGAAGACCAGTTTCCCGTTGATGTAGTGCTTGACGTGCGTTCCGCGCACCTCCAGTTCCGCCGTCACCCACTGGTCGCCATCGAGCGTCGGCGACGTCGAGTTGGTGCAGTGCTGCGTGATGACCTTGCCGTCCTTTTCGTAGTTCGTCCCCGGCGTGCAGAGGTTTCCCGTCGGCCGGTTGCCGCTGCCGTCGCCACCGAGGAGTTGGAACTCCATCGAGACTGGGTAACTCTGGTCGAGCCCCATCGACGCGGCAGGCTCTCCGTCGTACATGATCCCGTTGTTGCGCCACGCCCACCCGGGTGCACCCTTAACTTGGTCGCCGACGAAGCGGTACTCCAGCCGCAGGCGGAAGTTGGAGAGCGGAGTCTTGTAAAAGAGGTGCCCGTACCGGCCCTTGAACTCTGGGCCGTACTGGTCGTAGTTGACGACCAGTTTGCCGTCTTCCACGCGGAAGGTATTAAGAGGGTCGTCGCCCAGTTTGTATCCGACGATCTTGGGAGTCCAGCCATCGAGCGTCTTGCCGTCAAAGATCGTCACCCACTTGCTCTGGTCGCGCTGATACGCGAAGCCGAGCGATACCAAGGAGGCGAGACAGAACAGAAGTGTGACCGAAAAGACGCTGGGCTTCACAGTGAGACGTTACCTCCAACCCAGTCAGACGCGCCTCAGCGCAATGGGTGTTGGTGTGGGTTGGAGCGGGTGACGGGAATCGGACCCGCGTCACTAGCTTGGAAGGCTAGAGCTTTACCATTAAGCTACACCCGCGCTCCGCGATATTGTACCAAGGCTCAAATCGGCCTCTGGTAACCTTCCCGCCCGTGATCGAGAAAGGCATCATCCTGGCCGGGGGTTCGGGCACCCGCCTGTACCCCGTCACCAAGGCCACCAGCAAGCAACTGGTGCCGATCTATAACAAGCCGATGGTGTACTACCCGCTCAGCGTGCTCATGCTGGCTGGTATCAGGGAGGCCATCGTCATCACCACGCCCCACGAGCAGGAGGCGTTCAAGCGCCTTCTCGGCGACGGCTCGCAGTGGGGGATGAAACTGCACTTCGAGGTCCAGCCCAAGCCCGAGGGGCTCGCACAGGCGTTCCTTGTCGCTGAGCGGCACATCGAGGGCCAGCCGTGCGCGCTCGTGCTCGGCGATAACATCTTCTATGGCCGCGGCCTGAGCGCGATGCTCCGTAGCGCGGCTTCGCTCGAGAGCGGCGCGGTGGTCTTCGCCTACCCGGTCGAGAACCCGTCGGCCTACGGTGTCGTCGCCTTCGACGCCGAGGGCAACGCGAACAGCCTCGAAGAAAAGCCGAAGCAGCCGAAGTCAAAGTTTGCGGTGACGGGGCTTTACTTCTACGACTCGCAGGTGCTCGGCCTGGCGCGCTCGCTAAAGCCCTCCGCGCGCGGCGAACTCGAGATCACGGACCTCAACCGTATCTACTTGGAGCAGAAGAACCTCCGCGTCGAGGTCATGGGGCGCGGCTTCGCCTGGCTCGATACCGGCACCCACCACTCGATGCTCCAGGCATCCAACTTCGTCGAGGCTGTGGAGTCCCGGCAAGGGCTGATGATCTCGTGCCCAGAGGAGATCGCCTTCCGCATGGGCTGGATCACGGCCGACCAGGTGCGCGCGGTCGCCGAACCTATGGCGAAGAACGAGTACGGGCAGTACTTGATGCGTCTGGTCGACGGGCAGTAACCAGGGGAGGGTGCCGCTCCTGCGGCACCGCGCGACGGACGGAACTTTCGGTGTCAGAGGACTGACACCCTCCCCGGTCCGCAGAAAACTCTTAGTTCTGGGGAGGGTGCCGCTCCTGCGGTACCGCGCGACGGACGGAACTTACGGTGTCAGAGGACTGACACCCTCCCCGGCTCGCAGAAAACTCTTAGTTCTGGGGAGGGTGCCGCTCCTGCGGCACCGCGCGACGGCCCTCGGGCCCTCGACTCTCTTCATGACCCGTTTCGCGTTACTCGCGACTCTGGACTCGGGACTCGCACCCCGCTCCTGATACAATAGGAGGCCACGCCTCTTTTGGCCCCGCCCCATGGCCACACGACTCTATGATCCAACAAGCCAGCCTAGAGGGCCGGAGTATCGATCACGCGCTGATCGATCTCACGGCCGACATGACTGAAGACGCTAAGTTCGGCTTCAGAAGGCTTGTCGTATCTCCCACAGACGTCTCGGTCCTCGACCAAAGCGGCGCCGACGTCCTCAGAGTCCCGCTCTCCGACATCACGACGGCTCGTAACGAGCCGCTCGTCTCGGGCGGCAGGCTGCTCATCCGCACCAAGGCCGGCGAGGACATCGTCGCGACCGCCTATTCGCTGACCCACGCTGACCTCTTCTCTGAGGCCGCGCGCGGTATCGAGCAACTCGCCAAGGGCGAGGATCTCTCGATCAATCTCAAGCGCGAAAAGACGCGTTGCGAAAAGTGCGGACGCCTGCTGCCAGAAAAGGACGGCGTCTGCCCCTCGTGCCTCAACCGCGGCAAGACGTTCTTGCGCGTCGCGCGCTACCTCGCGCCCTACAGGAAAAAGGTCTTCGTCCTGGTCGCGCTCTCGATGGTCGCGACCGGCATGAACCTCGTACCGCCGCAGTTGCAGAAACTGATCGTCGACGGCCTGACCGGTGCGAACATCGCGCCGAGCCGTCTCGTCAGTCTCGTCGGCATCTGGCTCTCGGTCGCGGCCGTTGCCGTCGGACTGCAGGTGCTCAGCAACCGGCTCATGACCTTCCTCGGTTCGAGCATCGCCGCCGACCTGAGGGCAGCGACCTTCATGACCGTGCAGCGGCTGCAGGTCGCGTACTTCGACAAGAAGCCGGTCGGGTCTATTGCAAGCCGCATCACGCAGGACACTGACCGCATATGGATGTTCCTTGTCGACGGTATGCCGTTCCTCGTCACGAACGGCCTGGTGCTTGTGGGCGTTCTCTTCTTCCTGTTCCGCCTCGACGCACTGCTCGCGACCGCGATCATGGCGCCGATCCCACTCATGGCGCTCATCAGCGTCGTGTTCTGGAAGAGCCTTTCCAACATGTTCCACAAGGTCAGCCAGAAGTGGGCGCGCATCTACATGCACATCAACGAGGCGGTCAGC
>DATLWQ010000441.1:0-2271 GCA_035576225.1 Fimbriimonadaceae bacterium
ACGAGTTCAAGGAACTGACTGTCGCTCCGGCGCGCTCTTTCGATGTGGGCGAGGGCAAGGGTCGGCCGGTGACCAAGAAACTTGAGGGCGGCACCGTGGGGATCATCATCGACGGGCGGGGACGCCCGTTCAACCTTCCGACTGACGCTACGGAGCGCACAGCCAAACTCAGGGAGTGGCTCGAGGCGATGGGGCTCCCATTGCCGAAATAGCGGGGAAAACTCCGAGTCATGGCACCTTTCTGATCCCGTCTACATATTTGTAGTCGGAGGTCGGATTTGAACAGATATCTCAAAACTCTCCTTGTCGTCGGGTGCATCGGGCTAGTGGGGGCCCTCGTTGCACAGAGCCAGACTCAATCCAATACGCAGGCCGCGGGCCAAGGCGGACGAGCCACCGCTAGCGCTTCCGCAAGGTCCTCAGGCAGCGGGAGCGGGGCAGTCGGTCCTTGGCGCGACCCAAGCAAGCAGGTCTTTGCAGTGCTCTATTCGAAGGGACCTGCCTGGGGCAGGGGCCGCATTGCGATCGATAACGCCATGAAGGACCGCAACGACTATCTTGCACAACTGCTCAAAGCGAACATCCTGCTTCTGGCAGGGCCGTTCACGGATGGGAGCGGAGCGGAGGCGGTCATCCAGGTCGCAGACGAGGCCGAGGCGTACCGCATCGTCGCAGCGGACCCCGCGGTCGCTAGGCAGATCCTCGTGGCCGACGCCAAGCCTTGGCGAATCGAGTTCGAGCACATGCCCGGCATCGCCTCTGGAACAGGTGAGCAGTCGCAGTCCAGCAGTACTGCCACGAGGGGCGGCGGGGGCCACTAGCAAGACAAAACCGCCCGGTTCGATTTGATCCGGGCGGCTCTTGCCTACTTTTTGGAGAACTACCAGCGATAGCCCAGGACGATCGCGCTGACCAGCACCACGCTCACTGCGCCGATCAGATAGGCGATCATCAAGACCCGCGAGGCCTGACGCCCGTGCGGATGTCCAAAGTTGATGACCCGATGGGTCGGGTGGGGCCCTTTTCGAGTCTTGCGCGGCACCCAGAGGCGGTCGTCCCCGCTACCGAAGTAGAACCAAAGGAACCAACTCTTCTTGTCGTGCCAGACAGCGTCGTTTCGGGCCCGTATCGACTGGACGAGTTCCTGGGATAGGTTCCTTCCCAGCCGCATGATTGTCGAGTCCACGATCGCCTTGGCCATGATGTTCGGCTTCTCGAGCAGTGCCACGACTCAATTCTCGGCAAAATCACCTGGGTCCTGGAGCCTGGTGAGCCCTCAAATGCCATAATCCAGGCGCTCTCCAGAGACAGTCGGCGGCCCTCGGGCCTCAATAACCCAGCCGGCCTAGGTAGCGAGGACAGCCAGAAAGGTTTTCAGCGGCCGCTTGCGGCCTTGCAGATCACGGGCTCCCGAGCGCCAGTTTCGGGAGCCCGAATCTGTTTGAGGAGGTCAAGCAAGAAAACATGCCGACCGCAGAAAAGGTCAAACAGGTCGCACAGATGAAGGAGCGCTACGAGCGCGCCTCTGGCGTGATCTTTACGGAATACCGCGGACTGTCCGTCCCGGCGATGCAGCAGCTTCGCCGGAACCTGACGGAACAGGGCGCGGAGTTCAGTGTCGTCAAGAACACGCTCTTCAAGATTGCCGCAGGAGACGACGCCGAGAAGATCGGCGATGAACTCATGAGCGGGCCGACGGCCGTCGCGTTCATCTACAACGATGAGGCAGCGATCGCCAAGGCTCTGTTCGACTTCATCAAGGACCACAAGTCCTTTGTCGTCAAGGGAGGCTTCATCGACGGCACGCTTTACGACGGTTCCCGAATGGAGGAACTTTCGAAATTGCCGCCGAGGGAGGTCCTGCTGTCGCAGATCGTCGGACTGATCGCCGCACCGATGAGCAACATCGCAAGCGTCATCCAAGAGATCTATGCAGCACCCATCCGCGCGATCGGCGCGGTCGCCGACAAGGCGGCCGAAGGCGGAACGACGGAGGCGGCGGAAGCCGCACCTGCGCCGGAGCCAGAGCCGGAGCCCGTACCAGAGTCTGAACCGACCCCGACAGCAGAAGCCGAGCCTCAGGCCGAAGCAATGACCGAACCCATACCCGAGGCAGTACAGGAGTAACCACTATGGCGTCCACTATCGAGAAAATCGTAGATGACATCAGCAAACTGAGCGCTGTTGAACTGAGCGACCTGAAGAAGGCGCTCGAAGAGAAATTCGACGTAACGGCTGCGGCCCCGATGGCCGGCATGCCCATGATGATGG
>DATLWQ010000442.1:0-2589 GCA_035576225.1 Fimbriimonadaceae bacterium
CCGTCGTCGCCCTTCTTCGTGTAGATCTTCACCTGCCGCCCCTCAGTACGAGCCACACGAAGCGAGGCAGACGCGCCACCTTCTCGAACTTTCTGGGATTGAGCGCAAGGCGCCAAAGCCATTCCAGTTTGAGCGCCTGCACCCACCTGGGCGCACGCTTCACCCTCCCACTGTGCACGTCGAGCGAACCGCCGACCCCCATCGCGACCTTCGCACCGATCGTCTCCAGTTCTCGGGCGATGAACTTCTCCTGCCGCGGGATGCCGAGAGCGACGAGCACGATGTCCGGTTGTAGCGGGGCGATCTCCTGCGCGACCACGTCCGAATCGTCGATCGGAAAGTATCCGTGCCGCGTGCCGACGATGTTGCAGCCCGGATGTCTGAGGCGCAGCCGCTCGGCCGCAAGGTCTGCCACGCCCGGAGCAGCACCGAGCAGGAAGATCCGATATCCGTTTGCTGCGCTCAGAGCGCAGAGCCCGTCGACCAGATCGACACCGCTCACCCTATTGACCTTCACCCCCTGTCTCTTCAAACCCCACACGACGCCTGAACTGTCTGCCGTGACGAGAGTCGCGTTTTCGTAGATCGAAGCGAGTTCTTCGTCGGACTGAGCCAGCACCAGCCCGTACGAGTCGGCCGTGACTACCATCCCCGGCTCCTTCGACTCCAGCATCCCCTCCAGGAACGCCAGCGTCCCCTTCATGTCCAGCACGCTGACCTCGACCCCGAGCAGACGCCTGCTGGGGGCCTCCGGCCTTGCGGTCTGTCCAGTCGGAGCCTTCACGACCTATTAATACTCCTTCCACACGTGGTTGTGCCTGTGCCGACCGGCCGTTTCGCGTAAAATGAGCCTGCGAAGGAACGCTATGGCCCTGACAGTCCGCATCAAAGTCCACAGACAGGCGCACAAGGAGGACAAGCCGCACTGGGACGTCTTTGAGATCCCCTACCGGGAGAACATGAACGTGATCTCCGCGCTCATGGAGATCAGAAAGAACCCACGAACCTCAGACGGCCGGTCCGTCGAGCCCCCGGCATGGGAGGCCGCCTGTCTGGAAGAAGTTTGCGGCGCCTGCACCATGAACATCAACGGCGGCGTCCGCCAGGCGTGCACGGCCCTCATCGAGGACGTTGCGAACAAGAAGGGCGACTTCTACGAGGTCACCCTCGAACCCATGAAGAAGTTTCCGCTCGTGCGAGACCTCCTCGTCGACCGCACCAAGATGTTCGAGAACCTCATCAAGGTCAAGGCGTGGGTGCCGATCGATGGCTCCTTCGACCTCGGCATGGGCCCGCGGCAGGACGACCACGTCCGCAAGTTCCGCTACGACCTGAGCAAGTGCATGACCTGTGGCTGCTGCCTGGAGGCGTGCCCCAATTACAACGGCCGCACGAAGTTCATCGGCGCGCAGGCCATTGGCCAGGCGCTGCTGTTCAACCTCCACGGCGTCGGCAAGACTCTGGAAGCGGACCGCCTGGATCTGATGACCTCGGAGGAGGGCATCACGGGCTGCGGCAACGCGCAGAACTGCGTCAAGGCCTGCCCCAAAGAGGTTCCACTCACCCGCGCCATCGCACAGATGAACCGCGACACGACCGTTTATTCCGTCCGCAAGTGGATGGGCCTGACGGGCTAACCCGCAGTTCGCGCGGAACTTGGCGGATCAAGCGGGAGTTCTGCCCCGTAGTAGACTAGGAGACCTCGACCCAGATGAACCGGATGATCCGCCTGCTCGCCCTTCTCTTGCTGCCTGCCGCCGCGCTTGCCCAGAACGATGCACCCGCAGTCTCTCTGAAACTTGCGAGCCAGAAGGTCGAGGCCGGTAAGGACGTCAAGGCGACGGTCACGATCAAGTTCGGAGACGGGCTCCACGGCTATCAAAACCCGCCGACCGAAAACTACATGATCCCGGTCGTCGTCAAGGCAGGAGACAGCACGACTCTAAAATCGGTCGCGTACCCCAAAGGCACGATGGAGATGGTCGCCGGGACGCTGTCCGCCGTCTACACGGGCTCTGTCAACATCCCGATCGTCCTCACAGCACCGAGCGCACCGGGCGATACGAAGTTCAACATCACCGTCTCCTATCAGCAGTGCGACGACCAGCAGTGCTACATGCCGTCCAGCGTCGACGCCAGCGCCGCCGCCACCATCGTCGCCGCGAAACCCGCTGGCGATACCAGCACACCTACCAAGACGACCGCAAAGCCCCCTGCCCCACGAGTCGCGCACGCGAAGGTCTCGTTTGACGGCCCTGACTCGATCGAGGTGGGCAAGACAGTCGAGGGCACACTGACCATCACAGTCCCGAAGGGCGCATACATCTACAGCGCGGACGAGACTCCGTTCAACGTCACAGAGAAGGGTGGGCTCGTGGTGAAACTCGGCTCGATCAGTGGTGGCACGACGAAGACGGTAGATGGAACAAAGCGCACGGTCTACTCCGGCGAAGTCAAGGTGCCAGTCACTATCGGGCCACTCTCGACAGCCGGCGACACGAAGTACGAACTCGACCTCGCTTACACTCTCTACGACGACCAAGGACCGTTCGAGCCATCCAAAGACTCAGTGGCGGGATCGGTCCAGGT
>DATLWQ010000443.1:0-2019 GCA_035576225.1 Fimbriimonadaceae bacterium
CGTCTCGCCGCGAAGAGCCTTTCGGATCGTCTCCGGCTGGATCACGGTCTCGAAGATCGAAGGTTGCAGGAAGGAACCCAGCGCAGGCTCGAACAACTCTCGACGCAGTTGTCTCACAGCCTCTGCGTAGATCAGCGCGCCGACCGAGCCGTCGACGTCCCATCCGTCCCAGCCATCGAGGTACTCGACGAGCGCGTCCTTTGTGCCGAGTTTCGCCTGTGCGTCCAGGATCGCCTTGAAGTCGGGCAGGAAGCCCGCGGAGGTCTCGGTCTCCCGCCGCGCGATCTCCCACGCGGCGTGCTCGAGGTCGAAGCGCCCGATCTTGCCGCTCGGAAGCGCGCGCAAGAGCACGTCGTTTCGGAACGGCGAGCCCCACACGGGCGTGTCGAAGTTCGGCCACCACGAGGCCGGCTTGTTGTTCCAGTTCGCGAGCATTCCCGACTTCGGTGACTCGACGTGCGGCATCGAAGAGGCGCTCACGAACCCCTGCCACTCGGTCGTCGGGTCGTCGGGGGTCGGAAAGCGCGGGTCGTAACCCTTGGCCCGGAACGGAACCAGGCCAGTGTACTGGTAGCCGAAGTCGCCGCTCGTCGTCGCGTAGAAGAAGTTGAACGTCACTGGAACATGGCGGATCGCGTCCTCGATCTGCACGGGCGTCTTGGCGTTGTACATCGTCATCAGCGAGGCGATGCCGCTCAGTTCCCGCTTCCAGAACGAGGACTGGACGCTGTAGAGGCACTTGCCGACGCGGCTGTTGAGGATGACCGGACCATGGTGCGTGCGGAGCACCTCCACCTTGACGGGATCGGCGTCTTTGACGTTGATCGTCCGCTCGATCTTCTCAATGTCCCGCGTCTCGGTGCCGTAGGTGTAGTGGTCATCGTCCGCGAGTTTGGAGAAGAACACGTCCTGCACGTCCGCGACCCCGCTGGTCAAGCCCCAGGCGAAGTTCGGCGTGTTCCCGATCACGACGGCCGGCACGCCCGGCACGTCGATCCCCGCTACGTTCAGGCCCGGAGACTTGATCGCCACTTCGTGGATCACGCTGGGGTCGGCGTGCCCCATCTGCGGGGCCGAGAGCAGGAACGCGTTACCTGTTCTAGAGCGCGAGGGCCCAACGACGACGGCGTAACTGCCGAAGTGCGTCGCCACCGAGTGCTGTTCCGCCAGGAGGTCCGTGTTCTCGCCGGTCGTCAGTTGGATGGCGGGGAACAGTTCAAGGATGCTTGCGGCAGGGAGCGACGCAATATGTGCCTCGGTCTGTGCCCGTGTCGGAATTGCAAACTGCGGGTGGTTCTTTGCCAGAGGATCGTCCGCGTCGGTGACGGTAGGCACGGAGAGCGGTTCGTTCTGCCATGCCAGGTCGTCGATGACGTCGAGGACCTTGTCCTTCGCCTTTTGTCCGCGAAGGTAGAGCAAGAGCGCGTAATTGCGCAGTTCTCCAGCGCCGCCGGTCCCAAACTGCTGTAGCAGGTGGATCGCGATCGCAGCGGAGTCGACCGGCGTCCACGGCTCAGGCGCGAATCCGTACTTCGCGTAGCCCGGCGGCAAGGTGCCATCCTTCGTGCGCTGATCGATCGTGTCGTTGACACCCTTCGCGTACTGCTCGAACGCCTTGCGCGCACTAGGCGGCAGGGCATCGATCTGTTGCTGGATCTCCTCGTCCGTGTATCCGGTCTTGACCAGGTCGCGGTCGGAGGACAGCGCCTGTCGTCCGAACACTTCGGCCATCTTGCCGCGCGCGACCCGCCTCGACATCTCCATCTGCCAGAGCCTGTCCTGCGCCACCACTTTGCCGAAGTTGAAATAGGCGTCGTCGACGCTCGCAGCCGTGACAAGCGGCACGCCGTAGGCGTCGCGTTGGATCGGTGGAGCCTGCAGACCGGCGACGAGACACACGAACGCGCATAGCATTCGTCAATGATACTGTCTTGAAATACCGGCTCTCCGGCCTTAATTGGACACGGGGATCAAGGGAGCGGTTCGGAGTTGTGGCTGCCGAGGGGCTTGCGTCCGATC
>DATLWQ010000444.1:0-9140 GCA_035576225.1 Fimbriimonadaceae bacterium
CGGTGGGGACGGGGTTGTTGATGCGCTCGTGGTCGGGGTTGAGCCCGAGCGCGGAGAGGTTGACCCGGCCCATGTCGTCGATCTCGGCGACACGGACGTTGATGACGTCGCCGATCTCGACGGCGTCGTCCGGCCTACGGATAGGCTTGTCGGTGAGTTGGTCGGTGGGAACCATTCCGTCGCGTCCGCCCGGCATCTCCACCATAGCGCCGCGGCCCATCAGTCTGGTGACCTTTCCGCTGAACTCCATGCCGACCTCGATGCTGGCCGTGCTGGCTTTGATCATGTCCATCGCGGACTGGGCTGAAACGCCGTCTTCGGCGGCGATCAGCACCGTACCGTCCTGCTGGACGTCGATCTGTGTACTGGTCTCCTCGGTGATCTTGCGGATGTTTGCACCGCCAGGGCCGATGAGCGCACCAATCTTCTCGGGGCTGATCTTGAGCGTGTAGATGCGCGGCGCGTTGGGAGAGAGTTGCTCCCTCGGCTTTGCGATTTCGGCCTCGATCACATCGAGAATCTTGAAGCGCGCGTCCTTCGCCTGCGCGAGCGCGTCTGCAAGAACCTTCTCTGGGATGCCTGCAAGTTTGGTGTCGAGTTGCAGGGCCGTAATTCCGTCCCTAGTACCGGCGACCTTGAAGTCCATGTCGCCGGTGAAGTCCTCGACGCCTTGGATGTCTGTGAGGACGCGGAACGTCTTACCGTCGCTCATCAGGCCCATCGCGATTCCCGCGACCGGGGCCTTGATCGGTACGCCGGCGTCCATGAGCGCGAGCGTCGAGCCGCAGACAGACGCCATCGACGTCGATCCATTGGACTCGAGCACTTCGCTCATTAGGAGGCAGGTGTAGGGGAAGTCAGGGGTGTCGACCGGAACGACTGGGACGAGCGCTCGCTCGGCCAGTGCGCCGTGGCCGACCTCGCGCCGGCCCGGCCCGCGCATGGGCCGCACTTCGCCGACCGAATAGGGCGGGAAGTTGTAGAAGTGCATGTACTTCTTCTCGGTGACGCTCTCGTCGATTGTGTCGACCATCTGCGCATCCTTGGGCATACCAAGCGTGAGCACCGTCATGACCTGGGTCTGGCCGCGAGTGAACATGCCTGAACCATGGACGCGCGGGAGGATGCCCGCGACGGCCTCGAGCGGTCGGATGTCCGTTGGCGTGCGACCATCGGGCCGCTTGCCGTCCTCGATGATGGACTTGCGGATGACCTTCTTGACGGCACTATCGACTGCGTCGCCGATCTGGGGAAGGATCTCCTCGTTGTCGGCGTACTTCTCTTTGTACTTCGCGATCAGTTCTTCCTCGAGTTCGTCCATCGCGCTTTCGCGGGTGGCCTTGTCTGGGCTGAAGATGCCTTCCTGGATCGCGGCGACGTCGTTGGTCTGAATCTCGTCGATGAGTTTTTCGTCGGTCTTGTTGATGATCGCTTCGCGCTTGGGCTTGCCGGCCTCGGCGGCGAACTTCTCAATCTCGGTGCAGATCAGACGGATGTTCTCGTGGGCGAGGGTCAGCGCCTTGACCATGAGGTCTTCGCTGACCTCATTTGCGCCGGCCTCGACCATGGAGATCGCGCCCTTGTGGCCTGCGACGACGAGGTCGAGCGCCGACTCCTTGAGTTCCTCGTTGGAGGGGAACAGCACGAACTCGTCATTGATGTAGCCGATGCGGACGCCCGCGACGGGACCGTCGAACGGAATGTCTGAAATCGCAAGAGCGGCGCCTGCGGCGTTGATCGCGAGGACGTCTGGTGGGCAGTCCTTGTCGACCGAGAACCCCATCGTGATGACTTGGACGTCGTTGCGCATCCCTTTGGGGAAGAGCGGCCGGAGCGGGCGGTCGATGAGACGGCTGGTCAGAATCGCCTTTTCAGACGGCCTGCCGCCGCGCTTGACGAAGCCGCCTGGGATCTTGCCGATCGAGTACTTGCGCTCCTCGAAGTCGCAGACCAGGGGAAGGAAGTCGATGCCCTCTCGGGCGCTTTTGGACATAGTCGCCGTGCCAAGGATGACGGTCTCGCCCATGCCCAAGAGCACGGCTCCTCCCGCCTGTTTGGCCACGCGACCAGTCTCGATGCTGAGGGTCTTGCCCCCAACTTCGAAGGTGTGGGTGTGGATCATATTAGCCTCCTGCTGAATCAGCGGGGCTTCACTTCTCGGATACCGAGCTTATGGACCAGATCACGGTACTTCTGGACGTCCTGTCTCCTGAGGTACCCCTCGAGCCTCCTCCTCTTGCCGACCAGTCGGAGGAGCCCCATCCTAGAATGGCGATCCTTCTTGTTGGTCCGAAGGTGCTCGGTGATCTGCTGGATGCGCGCGTTCATGATGGCGATCTGGACCTCTGCAGACCCAGTGTCGCCATCTTGCGTGGCGTATTCCTTGATGACCTCTTGCTTTTTGGCCTTGTCCAGCGGCATGTCTTAGTTGCGAAGCCTCCGATCGCGCCCGATTCTGTGGGCGGGCCAGGCCTCTCTATGCCGCTCTACGCAACCCCCCATGAGGGGCTCCGGACAACGGCACGCAGCGCGCCTGGCCGGGAGGAATGATACCAGTTCAACCGAACTGGGTCAAGGTCCCGGCCTGAGTGTAGAATCGGGAGCAATGGACGTGAGCGTCGCCGGGGCGGGGAGTTGGGGCACGGCCCTGAGTCTGGTGCTCGCCCGAAACTCGCACACTGTCCAGTTGCTGGGTCGCGAAGACGATCATTTTGCGTCGCTCCGTAGCCTGCGAGAGAACCTGACTTACCTGCCCGGCTACGCTCTCCCTAAGGATGTCGAGTTCGGAGTTCTAGGGGTCGACAAACCGGCCTCCGACCTCGTTGTGCTGGCAGTGCCGAGCGGTGCCGTGAGAGAGGTGATGCAGTTCGTTGCAGGCGCAACGACTATCTGCATTGCGAGCAAGGGACTGGATCCCGTGAGAGGGGCAGTTCTCAGCGAAGTAGTAAGTGAAGTGGCTCCCGAGGCAAACATTGTCGCGTTGAGCGGGCCGAACCTAGCGGCGGAACTCGCCCGAGGCGTGCCGAGCGCGGCAGTTGCCGCGAGCGAGTCGCCTGAGGAGGCCGAGCGCGTGCGCCGCCTGTTCATGAGCAAGAACTACCGCATCTACGTGTCGGACGACGTCAAGGGGGTCGAACTGGCGGGCTCGCTCAAGAACGTGATGGCGATCGCGGCGGGCATGAGCGACGGCCTTGGATACGGGGACAATACGAAGGGCGCGCTTCTCGCAAGGGGGTTGAGCGAGATGGCCAGGCTCGGCACGAAACTGGGGGCGCGGGTCGACACGTTCTTGGGCGTCGCTGGCGTTGGAGACCTTTTCGCCACGGCGGTCAGCACTCTCAGTAGAAACTACCGCGTGGGATACGGGTTGGGCAAAGGTCGTAGGATAAGTGACATATTGGAGGAAATCGGCCAGGTCGCCGAAGGCGTGTCTACGACAGACGCCGCCCTGCGCCTGGCGCGTCAACTCGGGGTCTCGGTGCCGATAACAGAAGTCGTGGATGGAGTGATCAAGGAAAGACTGCGCGCGAAGGACGTGGTGCCGATGCTGATGGAGCGCGCCCCCGCCAGCGAAGGGGGCTTCGGCTCTTGACCCCGGTCGTCATTGCGTTTGGCTCCAACGTCGGAGACCGCGAGGGACAGATTCGTCGTGCGCTCCGCAAGTTGGAGTCTGCCGTGATCGTCGAGGCTGTCAGCGGTCTCTACGAGACCGCTCCGATGTACGACGTGGATCAGCCGGACTTCCTGAACGGCATCGCGACTGGACTGACTTTGCTTGGCCCCACGGGCCTAGTCCGCGCTCTAAAGCGGATTGAGTCTGAAGTCGGGCGTGAGGCAGTTCGGCGCAACGGCCCACGGGAAATTGATCTTGATCTCGTGCTTTATGGGCAGTTGATTCTACGTAGCGTGGGTTCCTTCGACGTTCAGGTTCCGCACCCACGGCTGCATGAGCGGAGGTTCGTGCTCGAGCCACTGTATGAGGTCGTTCCGGACGCCTTCGTTCCGGGGTTCGGCCCTGTTGAAACGCTTTTGGAGAATCCGACCGTACAGGCGCAGAGCGCCAGGAGGGTGGCCGATGCCCGAGTTCCGCTACAAGGCCCTGAACGGACAAGGGCATGAACTCGAGGGCACGCTGAGCGCCCCCGACGCAAATGCGGCAGTGCAACAGTTGAGCCGCCAGGGCCTACGGATCAAGACTCTTGCCGAGGGCGCGGCTCCAGTGCTGCAGCAGCCGACGGCACCCCAGGCTTTACGTCCTGCAGTTTCATCTCCGCGCGTAGAGATGGCGAGCCCCGTAAATCTCAACAAAGCAGGGCAGACGCCGCGCACCTCGACAGTCGTACCGCGCCATACGAAGCCCGCCTTCAACAACGAACTGTTCTTCCTTTTCTCCCAACTCGCCAATATGTTGAAGGGCGGGATCGCTCCCTCAGAGGCGCTCCAGTCGATGGCGACTCGGCACGCGAACAGAAAGTTCTATGAGCCGTTGCGCGACATGGCCCACATGGCGGGTGAAGGCGGCTCGCTCGCGTTTGCGATGGAACACTACCCAGACCTGTTCTCGCCGGGAATCGTCGGTGCAGTGCGCGCGGGCGAGGAGGGCGGATATCTGCCGGAGGCGTGCGAGGTCGTTAGCGAGCAGTGCCACGAGACGCACAAACTGATGCGGATCTTCTGGTGGGTCGGGCTGGCGCTTATCTATGCTGCGTTCACGTTGGCGCTCGCGATGGCCATGGAGAGATCGATCGATCTTGGCATCGACATGATCAACGGTCGGAAGAGCGAGATGAATCCTGCTTGGGAAGGGCTACGGGATTCGTTGTTCGGTCCCGTGGGTCTGGCGTTCCTCGTGTTCATCGTTGTTTACTTTTTGGTCAAGAAGTATCTCCGTAGTACTTCATCGCGCAGGCAGCGGCACGAGATCGCCTATCGCACGCCCCTCGTGAGCAAGCGAGTCGCATCCGAGGGGCTGGCGCTCTTCAGTTGGCACTTGAGCAAACTGGGGCACGCCGGCCTCAGCCCTTTCGCAAGTTGGAAGTTGGCGGCGCAGGCGGTGCCGAACGTCGCCTTTTCAGAGCGGCTGCTCGATCTTGGACAGAACATGAACGAGAAGACGAAGTTCTCCCAACTGTTCTACGGGTCAAGGCTGTTCCCTCATGAAATCTCCGCGCTCGTCGAGACGGGGGAGATGACTGGAAGCGTTGGGGGCGCCCTCGAGCAGGCGATGGATCACGCGCGCAATGAGCAGAAGGTCGTCGACACGATGTTGAAGGCGAAGGCAGGCTGCTGGGCGCTGCTGCTCATCTTCGGTGTGGGTGCCATCGCCTTCCTGCTCTTCTATGGACACTATCTGCGTAGCGCGATGAGGATTCTAGACTAGGTGTAGCATGCCGATCTTCCAATACTCGGGAACGAACGCCCAAGGGCAGACGGAGCGGGGCATGATGCCCGGCTCTAACGCCGACGCGGTGACCCAGCAACTGCAGTCACGTGGGCTGAAGGTGACTGAAGTCCGCATGGCAGAGTCTCAGGGCGACCCGCTCGCATCCGGTACACGCACGGACTACACCGCTTCTTCGTTCGTCGCGCCGACGATCGTACAACAAGTCTCGCTCGCACAACTCCAGTTCTTTTTTAGGCAGTTGGGCGCGATGTTGAACGCGGGCGTAGGCTATGCCCAGGCGCTGGAGACCCTCTCGAACCAGTCGCAGAGCGGAAAGTTTCGGCAGATTCTGCGCGATGGAAAGGACATGGTGGCGCGCGGCGAGCCGCTGAGCCGCGCATTTGAACGGCACCCTGACGTGTTCAGTCCGCTGATGTTGAGCATGGTGCGCGCTGGCGAGGAGGGCGGTTTCCTGACGGAGCAGTGCAAGCGCTTGAGCGAGTACATCGAGCGAGAGATCAACCTGCGCAACATGATCCGCGCAGCGACGATCTATCCGAAGGTGACTGTGGTCGCGTCGATCATCATCGTTCTGGGTGCGAACTGGATCATCGACATGCTCGGCAAGGAGGGCGCGGCCAAACTCACTACGCCACTGACCTCCGGTGCGACTTGGTTCGTGCTGGTGCCCGTCATCGTACTGGCGTTCATTTACGTGAAGATCGTTCTGCCACAGCCTCGCGCGAAATACCAATGGGACGCGATGATGGTGCGACTGCCTGGGTTGGGCAAGGTGATCCACGGCTTTGCGATGGCGAAGTTCGGCCGTTCGTTCGGCGCGCTTTACGGCAGTGGTGTGCCGATCCCTAAGGCGCTTCTGCTCTCTGCCGACGCCTGCGGCAACCAGTACGTGCGGTCTCAAGTCTATCCCTGCGCGAACTTATTGGAGTCGGGGGGCGGGATCACAGAGGCGTTTGCGAAGTCGGGCGCGTTCTCGCCCATGGTGCTGGACATGACGAAGACCGGCGAGATGACCGGCAACGTCGACGAGATGCTGCACAAACTCGCCGAATACTACGAGGAGGAGGGCACGGTACGGGCCAAGCAGTTCGCGGTGATCTTCGGCGTCGTCGTGCTCGTGATGGTCGGTGCGTACGTCGGCTACATTTACATAACGAACATGCTCAAGTTCATCGGCGGTGCCGCGAACGCCGCGAACCAGATGTGATGGACGACCACTATCAGACTCTGGGGGTCTCCGAGGACGCGTCCCGCGACGAGATTCGTTCCGCGTTCCGCCGGATCGCTCGAGAGCACCACCCGGACGTCTCGGACGGGCCTAGCGACGTGTTCCTCCTCGCAAAGGAGGCCTATGAGGTTCTGATCGATCCGGACCGCAGGCGCACCTATGACTCAGCGCGCGCGCACGAGCGGAAGATCGAAGAGAGCAAGAGGAAGGCGCAGGCGACGCGCGACTCAACGGCGCGCAAGCGGTACGAGCAAGCCCAGGCGGACCAGAGCCAGACTGCGGAAGTGCTCCGGATGAACGTGCTGTTGAACAGCCACCGCTTTCGCGAGGCGGAGAACGTCGCGCGACAAATCCTGCGTACTGACCCGAAGTCCGGGCCCGCGTACGCCGCGCTGGCTGAGGCGGCGATGGTGCGAGGCGACCTTGACTCTGCGGCGCGATACTACGCATACGCGGCGCAATATTCGCCCGAGAATCGCGTGTACCGCGACAAGAGCATCGCGGCGCAGGAGGCCCTGTTGCGGCGAGAGCAGTCGGCGAACCCTGACTCGGTGCGGCGGAACGCGCCGATCGCGCTCGGAGCCGGTGCGTTTGTCGTCCTGGTCGGCGCGATCTATGTGGTGCTGGCCAACGAGCCGCCGGTGCTTCCCTCGGTGCGGCCGATCGCGGCCTGGCCTCTGTCTCTGATCTTCATGCTGGTCCTCGCGGGCCTCTCGGTGGGTGCCGCGCTTTCAATCGGCGGCGCGCTGGACGTGTACGATGCGAACCGGGGTTCTGCGGTGATGCGTGTGCCGCCTGCGACCGCTCTTGGTGCCGTCGCACTGCTGAGTTTTTGGATCGCAGTCGGCTTCTATCTGCTGGTCGGTGTTACGCAGCACGCGTTCAACGCCTCGATGTCTCGCCTGATCGCGGCCGTCTTTGTAGCGCTGCTCGTCTTCGTTCTCGCCGCATGGAACCTGAGCGGCGAGGCGGCCACCGAGACGTTCTTGTGGGGTGGGAACCTGATCTACGTCTCGGCTGCCGCAGGGTGGTTCGTCGCCGACAGCCTGAAGCGGGGATCTGGCTGAGGCCGTCGTCCGGTCGCACGCTCGATGCTCGGTATTATCTGAACCTGGATGCCCAAGCGGTTCTACATCACGACGCCGATCTATTACGTCAACTCGACGCCCCACGTAGGGCACGCGCTGACTACGCTGGTGTGTGACGCAACGAAGCGCTGGCACCAGATGAAGGGGGAGGACACGTTCTTCTTGACCGGCACAGACGAGAACGGTCTGAAGGTCAAGGAGGCGGCCGAGCAGGCCGGCGAGGATCCGCAAGCGTTCGTCGACCGGATCAGCAATACCTTCAAGGACTGCTTCGACTTTCTGAACATCGGCTACGACGTGTTTTTCCGCACGACTTCGCCCGAGCACAAGGCCGCCGCTCAGGCGCTCTTCGCCAAGTTGCGCGACAACGGCTACGTCTTCTTGGACAAGTACGAAGGGTGGTACGACGTCAGCGCTGAGACGTTCGTACGCGAGGCCGATTTGGTGGATGGCAAGAGCCCTGACGGCAACGAAGTGCGCTGGGTGGAGGAGCAGAACTGGTTCTTCAGACTCTCCGCGTTCGAGAAGCCGCTCCTTGAGAAGATCGAGTCTGGCGAACTGCTGCTCCTGCCTGAAGGCCGCCGCAATGAGGTCTTATCGTTCATTAGGCAGGGCCTGCGCGACATCTGCATCTCTCGTACAAACCCGGGCTGGGGAATCCCCGTCCCGGACGACGAGGGTCGGGTCATCTACGTATGGTTCGACGCACTGATCAACTACCTCGCGGCGACAGGATGGCCGAACAAGGGGTGGGAAGACCTGTGGCCTGCGGACGTGCACTGGATGGCGAAGGAGATCTTCACGCGGTTCCACGCGACGCTCTGGCCAGCGATGCTTATGGGCGCCGGGCTGCCCCTTCCGAAGACTGTGATCGCACACGGGTGGTTTACGTTCAACGACTCGAAGATGAGTAAATCGAAAGGTAACGTGCTCGTCCCATCGGAAGTCGTGAAGTTTTTTGTGGACACAGGATGCTCACAAGAGTTGGCTGTCGACGTACTGCGTTATTGCCTTGCGAAGTCGCTCCCGTACGAGAACGACACGAACTTTACGATGTCGGAGATCGAGCGGATCTACAACGCTGACCTCGCGAACGACTTGGGCAACGCGCTCAATCGCACGCTCACGATGGCGCACAGGTTCGTTGGTGGGGTAGTTCCGGACGGCGACAGCGATCCAGCGGTTGTGGAGTATGTGCGCGACTGTAGAACACGGTTCGAGAAGGCGATGGTGCCTCACAGACTGGACTCGGCGCTCGACGCTGCTGTCGACTCTGCGCGGTTCCTGAACAAATACGTCGACGAGAAGGCGCCCTGGGCGCTGGCGAAATCTGGCGACGCGTCGCTGGGCCAGGTGATGAGATCGATGCTGTTCCTTCTCAGATCAGCGGAGGCGATGGTTCGGCCGTTCGCTCCCTCCA
>DATLWQ010000445.1:0-2492 GCA_035576225.1 Fimbriimonadaceae bacterium
TGGTGGCATTGAGGATGCCAGACGTGCTGAGGTTGGGAACCGAGAGCCCTGGCGGAATTGAACCGCTGACCCAGTAGGATTGGGCGATCGACGGAGTGCCCGTTACAGAGAAGACGAGTTTAAAGGCGGTGCCCACCGTCGCGGCGGCAGGGCTGGCCGGATTGGTGCTGAACTTGGTCGCCCCCGTGAGGGTGTGAACCGTGCCTTCTGCCGCGGCTGCCAGGAATGCGGTCCGGATGATGCCTGCCGACATCATCGGCAGGCCCGGGTTCGCGCGGAAAATCGCTTGAAGGACTGGTGTTCTCTGAAGAACCAGGAGCAGCAGGGCAATGGGCCCGTTCTTTCTGAAGGCATACAAGCGGAACAAGAAGGCTCTCATTGTGGGGATGGGTGGGTGAGCTGAAGGGCGGGGATGTCAGTTGCAGCCGCAGCCTCCACCGCCGACACCCTGGCCGCCGGACGAGGCTTCACGGGAGAAGTAGATGTGTTCGGTCATGGGTCCGATGAGTGGATCGCGATTGGATCGCATCGTGTAGTCGGCGAGCGTTCCGCGCTCCCACGGCTGGGTCGTTGTGCAACCCGACGTGACGAGGACGGCCAGCACGCCAAGCGTGAATGTGATTTTGATTTTGAAGGTGCGTTTCACGATGCGGGTTCCCCCAGTAGCTTCTCAATTTCCCGAGTGTAGGCTTCGACCGTCTCGTTTCCGTGGAATCCATCGTGGCGGAAACGAACCACGCCTTTTCGGTCGATCAGAAACGAGGTCGGCATCGTCGGGACCTCCATCGAGGCGACGAGTTTGTGGCCCTTGTCCCGGACGGCGGGGAAGGGAGGCGAGGTCTTCTCCAAAAACCGGGTGTATGCGCGCGGGTCGTCGTCGACGCTCACAGCCAGGATGACGAGGCCGCGGTCCGAAAGTTTTTTGTAGAGTTCGCTCATCGCGGGGAACGACGCCTTGCACGGTGCGCACCACGATGCCCAGAAATCCAGTAGAACCACCTTTCCGTCGAGTGACGGAATGTTTCCTTCGAGCGGGTAGTCGGACAGGGCGGGAAGCGGCCGACCGATCTTGTTTTCAGCGCGGGCGACGCAAGGCGCAAGGACTGCGAGAAGCAGCATCACCATTGCGGGCAATCGTGTCGGGAAAGGAATTCGACAGATCTGATGGAGGACGTTTGAAATTTTCATTTGGGAGACTGCCGTGGGTTCCTGCCTAGAAGTTCCAGTGTGCGCCGAGGTTGACGACATCGGCGCGGCAGAAGGCGCTTTGCGGGGTGAAGCCGTCTCGTCCGCGCATGTCGTAGTCTTCGTAGGAGGCGTCGAGGCTGAGGTGGTCGGAGACCTTGGCGACGAGCTTGATGCCGAGGGTGACGGCGCGGAACTTGGCCAGCCGGTAGTCGGAGGAGTAGAAGGGGGCCGCGCCCGTGGCGACGGTGCCCGGTTCGATCGAGGTGCCGTTTAGCGAGAGCATGTAGAAGTCGGCGGCGGACTGCTGGTAGATGCGCACGCTGGGACTGAGGACGAAGCGCTCGCCGAGCTTTTGGAACCAGGCCAGTTCGAGCGTGCCGCTTTGGATGCCCCAGTTGTCGTCGAAGTAGCGGAACGAGGCCTCGGCCGAACCGTTGGCCTTGTCGAAGAAGTGGGTGCAGCTGACGTAGAGCGTGGCCTTGCTGCGCTGGTCGGGACGGTTCTCCGGAAAGGTCAAAGGAAGGAACAGGCCCGGGAACAGCTCGGTGTCCTTCTCGATGATCTTGTAGGGATCGCTCAGGTAGCCGCGGCTGCGGCCCCAGCCCAGGTCGACGGTGACAGTCGTGCGCGGATCGAGGATCTGGGTGACGCCGACGATGAAGTCGTCGCTCTTCTTGAGCAGTTCGTCGGCAAAGAAGACCGGGTGGACGACGTCGTTGGAACGTGCGTAGCCGATCTGCAGCACGGTGTTCTTCTGGTTGAAGTTGACCAGGTCGGTGAAGGAGAAGGCCCGGGAGGTGTAGTCGCTCTCACCGCTGTAGGAGAGCTGTCCGGAGAGTTCATGCTGGCCGAAGGCATGGCCCGCGTTGAGGACAAGGCCGCGGCGCACCTCGGTCTTGACCGTGGAAAGGGGGACCTGGTCGGAACCCTCCGGGGCGGGTTCGCCGCTGGGGGTGGCGCCGGTGATCGTGTCGACCACGCCCTGGATGCTGAGGGTCGTGCCGTCGCTTAGCTGCTTCTCCGCGCGCGCGTAGTGGGCGATCACCTTGATGCGGTCGCGCGCCTCCTGGTAGCTCTCGAACTTGTAGCTCAGCGCGTCCTCGGCCCGCGCCTGCCGTTGTAACTGCACAAACAACAATACCGACACCCACACCCCACACAGCCAATGACGGGAGGTTGCACTCGTTTGAGCACGCGCAACGATACTCCCGCTCGATACCGGAGATACCGATCGAGTTGGGTCAGGAACTGTTGCAGGCCGGCTGGTGCGCTGACCGCTTGCACCACACAGGAATGAGATCGGT
>DATLWQ010000446.1:0-7603 GCA_035576225.1 Fimbriimonadaceae bacterium
TGCGTGTCCGAAAGGCAGGGCCTGAAGCTGTCCGACGAGGGCTACACCGCCGGCCTCCTGCACTATTTGGGCAAGACTCTCTTGGATAGGGCCGATTCGTCCAAATATGAAAAGGTGGCCCTCCTTATGGCAAACGATGTCAGCGACGTCCAGGCGGAGAAGGCCGTCTACGGTTGCGACCACGTTGAGGTCGGCCGTGCGGCGACCGAGCGCTGGGGCTTCCCGGAGGTTCTCCTGGCCGGAATGGAGTACCAGGATGAGCCGGCGCCGGACGACCGTTTCAAGTTGGTCAAGGCGCTCGTCAGGGCGTCAGACAGGATCGCAAAACTGGCAGTCGAGGGCAACAGCGGCCAGGAAATGGATTTGGAGCGTTTTGGATGTTGGTCCCCGCACTATCTAGGGATCCACGACGACGAGACCCTGACGAGGGTCATAGGTGATGCGACGGAGGCGATCGCTTCGGCAGCGAGCTTCGCGTTTTAGAAAAAGAGGTCAGCAATGTCAGACGAATTCAGTTGGGACAAAGTAGTGAAGAAAGAGGGCGAAGAAGCGTCCGCTCCGCCCAAGGCGCAGCCCGCCGAGGAGTCCTCCAACGCGGACGAGATCAAGGACGTCCTCGACCAGTTTCGCGAGCCCGAAGGCTACAAAGAGGGCGAAGCGCCCGAGGACATCGACAACTACGTCCCCGGCTACGTGCCGCGCGACATCGTCGATCCGACAAAGTCCAACAAGAAGTTCTTCGTCGACGAGGAGCTCCAAGAGCCCGACTACGTCAAGATCAAAGAAGAGGAGGTCAGGCCGGTCTCCGACGTGCACATCGACGAGATCCTGCGCATGGCGGTCGAACGAAAGGCCTCGGACATCCACATCACGGCCGCGCTCCCGCCCATGATGCGCCTCGACGGCGAGGTCTGTCCGCTCCCCTACGAAAAGATCTCCGATGAGGAGTCCAAGCGCCTCGTCTACGAGATCCTCTCCGACGACGATCTTAAGAAGTACGAGCAGACGCACGAACTCGACTTTGGCTACACGGTCAAGAAACTAGCGCGGTTCCGTGTCAACGTCTACCAACAGCGCAACGCCGTCGCTGCCGCGCTCAGAATGATCCCCAACCGGATTCCCACATACGATGAACTGAGGCTGCCGCCGACGATCCGCGACCTCTCAAAGCGCTCGTCAGGCCTCGTCCTCGTTACGGGCCCGACCGGCTCCGGCAAGTCGACGACCATCGCTGCGATGATCGACGACATCAACGAGACCCGGCACGGCCACATCATCACAATTGAAGACCCGATCGAGTACCTGCACAAGCACAAGAACTGCATGGTCAACCAGCGCGAGATGCACAGCGACACGTACTCGTTCCACGCCTCGCTCCGCGCAGTCCTCCGCGAAGACCCCGACATCATCCTCGTCGGTGAGTTGCGCGACCTGGAGACGATCGAGGCAGCGTTGACGCTCGCAGAAACGGGCCACCTTGTGTTCGGAACGCTGCACACGCGAAACGCACCGTCCACCATCGACCGTATCATCGACGTCTTCCCGTCCGACCAGCAGGACCAGATCCGCGTCCTCCTTGCCAACACCCTTGAGGGAGTCGTCTCGCAGCAACTGCTGCCGAAACTCGGCGGTGGCCGTGTCGCCGCGCTCGAGATCATGACCGGTATTTCCGCTGTCAAGAACCTCATCCGCGAAGGCAAGACCCACCAGATGTACTCAGTCATCGAGACGTCGTCCAACGTCGGTATGGTCACGATGGACAAGTATCTGGCCGGCCTCGTCAAGCAGGGAATGGTCTCTTACGAGGAGTGCATGATGCGCTCGGTCGACAAGGACACGTTCGCGCGATTGGCCAAGAACGTAGCCTAGGCCGTCTGCTTTCGGCTCACGACGACAAACGCGTCGGGGCCCAGCGCGACCGAACGCCGGACGTAGAAGCCGGGCTGCGGCATCGTCTCGGCATAGTGGATGTCGGCGTCGTCGAGCACCACCGTGCCGACGCCCGGCACCTTGTAGTCGCCCTTACGCTTCGGGCTGCCGAGTTCCGCATACGACACGTACCACCGGTCACCGACGATCTTGGTTGGCATGATCACAGGTTACCCCTAGGTCGTCACTTGCCTGAGGCGACTACCAGCAACGAAATCGCGCCCGAATTTCCACTTTTCTCCGCCCCCTCACGGCGTCAACGTTCCCAGTGACGATTCAGCTGCGCGTTCCCGGCTTCGTGACCGGAATTGAGGCGAGCCACTCAGGCACGGCGTCCGGAGCATACGAGACTGCCTCCACCTTGTACGAGGCAAAAAGCGGGCATCCGAAGTCGAGGTCCGATTGGGCCCGGTCGATCAAGACGCCGACGCCTACGACCTGTCCGCCCGCACGCTTGATCGCGCCGACCGACTCCTCCACGCTGAGCCCCGTCGTCAGCACGTCGTCGACGACGAGCACCTTCGCACCCTTGGGAACGGTCTGGCCGCGCCGCAGAGTCTTCACGCCGTCCTCCGTCTCAACGTAGACAGCAGGAAGCCCCATCTGTCGAGCCACCTCGAACGCGATGATGATGCCGCCGGTCGTCGGCCCAGCGACGTATTCGATGCCCGATCCCTCGAACCGCTGCGCGATCTCCCGGCACAGCGCCGAGAGCACCGTCGGCTGGGTCAGCACGCGGAACTTCTCAAAGTACACGTCGCTGTGCCGCCCCGAGGTCAAAAGGAAGTGCCCGTGCAGGACGGCCCCCGACTCCTCGAGCAGGCGCCCGAGGTCAACCGAGGACTTTGAACGGTTCGAGTTCTCTGACAACCCGGTTCTCCTCGTCGAGCAGCACCATCTTCGGCTCGATCGTTTCGTCCGTTAAGGCGAAGGCGGCGATGATCACCTTGTCCCCTTGTTTGAAGAGGTGCGCGGCGCCGCCGTTCATCCCGACCACCCCGCTCGGGCCGGAAAAGGCGTACGTCTGGATGCGTGCGTCGTGGTCGACGGCCCACACGTGGACCAGTTCGCCGTCCTCGATGCCGACCCTCCTAAGCAGCGCGCCGTCCACCTCGATGCTGCCGACGTAGTCGGGGTTGGCATAAGTGACGTGGGCGTGGTGGAGTTTAGACTTGAGAAGTTGTCTCAGCACCATGTTTCGATCGTGCGATGGCGCGGGCCTCGCGTCGGCGTCCGGCGGCGGCCAGCAGGCCTCCTAACCCCATGATACCGATCCCCAGCCACACGAACAGGGTCAAAGGTTTGAAGTAAACCTCCATCGGGTACGCCGGATTTATGTAGTGGATGATGAGGGAGACCGCCTTTGTGCTGGGGTCTACCCTCGTGAGTTCGAGCGTGTAAGTGTCCTGGATCCTTGCCAGGATCGGAAGCCTCTGGCCGTCCTTGGTGATGACGATCCCGGGCTCCACCTCGAAGGCGTCCGTCCCGTCCGAGATCATGAACCGGGCGGTCATCGTCACGTCCTCGCCGCTGCCCATCTTGCCCTCCATCTGGAACGACTCGTACTGCAGCGTAAATCCCTTGTAGGCACGCAGGTTAGGGTGTCCCTCACCAGCCTGCTCCTTCGGATAGAACTCCGATTCGCCTGTCGCGTCAAAGACCGGTTCACCGATCGCATAGTAGTAGTCGATCAGCCCCTCATGGTGGATGTACGGCCACTTGACCGCCATCGGCTTGTCCTTGCCCGGCACGTAGTACAGTCCGGGCTTGGCCGTGTACCCGCCCTCCGGCCCCGAAACGTTTATCGCTATTTTGTTGTTGCGGTCGCTGAAGACGCTCGTCTGACCCTTCTCCAGAAGCGTCCTTCCGAACGCCTCTGTGGTCTCCTTGTTGTGGACCGCGATCGTCACCTTTTGCTCAAATCCGCGCGAGAAGATCAGCCCCATCAGCGCCAGGGCGAGCCCGAAGTGCGCCATCATCGCCCACGCCGACATCTTGGACTTCCGGATGTGCTCCAAGAATCTCCACAGTGACGATACGGCGACGAACATACAGAGCCAGGTCAAGATCAATATCCATGTGACGACCGGCAGATGCAGGTGAAAAAGTTTGACAGGGATCGCTTCCGTAGCAGGCGGCTTTTGGAAACTGGGGGACTTGAGCCACAGCAGCAGAAACCCCACCAGACCGAGCGACACGGCGAGCGAGTTTGTCATCTTCGAGAACAGGTCCGTCGCGCCCTGCTTCTTCCAACTGACGTAAGGCGCGATCGCCATCGTCAGCATCAGGGGAGGGAACAG
This sequence comes from Fimbriimonadaceae bacterium, assembly GCA_035576225.1. Classification (GTDB taxonomy): domain Bacteria; phylum Armatimonadota; class Fimbriimonadia; order Fimbriimonadales; family Fimbriimonadaceae; genus JADFMN01. The sequence continues at coordinate 4,230 of DATLWQ010000446.1, forward strand.
CCAAACGAGGACCTGGTGATAGAGCCCCTCGTCTGGGGCCACCTGCCGTCCCATCAGAGCGGTCATAAACGGCACGCTCATTCCGACCGCAGTAAAGATCGCAAAAGCCAGGAGGAACCACGCGCCGACGGCGTACAACGGACCGCGAGAGAGCAGTGTCTCGTCCGGGTCCTTCTCCATGAACGGCGTCTTGATGTCGCTCCATCGCCAGATGAGCGTACCGACGAACGCAAAGATCGCGACCGACCCGACTGCGATCAGAAGTCGAAGGGCCTTGCTGTCCATCTGGGCGAAACTATGCACGCTCGAGTTGCCGAGCACCCCGCTCCTCGTCAAGAACGTCCCGTAGCAGAACAGGATGAACGGCAGTGCCGCAAAGAAAACGTTCGCGATGAACCACTTCTTCTTCGCCTGCTGCACGAACATTCCGTGGACAAACGCGATCACGGCACACCAAGGAACGAAGCTCGTGTTCTCGACAGGGTCCCACGCCCAGAACCCGCCCCACCCCAACGTCTCATAGGCCCAGAATCCTCCCATCGCCAGTCCGACGCCGAGCACGGCCAGCGAGAGCACCGCCCACGGACGAACCAGAGGGATCCAGTTCTTGACGTCCCGCTCGATCATCGCAGACAACGAGTATGCGAAGAGCACGGTCAGTGTCCCAAAGCCGAAGAAGATCGTCGGAGGATGCACGACCACCCAATAGTTAAGGAGGGAGGGCGACAGGCCGTTGCCGTCAAGCGGCACGAACACTTGGCTCCCGCTCTGCGGGACCATGATGAACGGTGACTCGTACATGAGGATCCCGGCGATGCACGCGAGGAAGACCGCATAGACGATCGTGAACCAGCGACGGTACTTCCCGGTTCCGCGCACGGCGAAGGCGCCGGCGATCGCGGACATCGTCCCCCAAAGTAGGAAGGAGCCCTGCTGCCCCGACCACACGCCTGCGATCAGGTACTGGATCTCGTGGTTGAGCGCCGAGTGCTCAAAGACGTACGCATACTGGAACTGGTGCGTGACGAAGAGCACCGCGAGGCTGGCGAACGCGCCGACGAACCCAAGCGCTCCGATCGTGAACGACCGTGCCGCCCAACGCTCGTTCTTCTTGGTAATGAAGAGGACGGCCGAGACGACGCACGCGAGCAGCGCGACGATGACGAACGCGCGCCCCAAATCACCTACGAACAACGACCAGGGTGCCGCCAGCGCAGGCGCTCGGTCGCTCACGTCGGGTTGTTAGCCTTGTCCTCGTATTTTGAGGGGCACTTGAGGAGCAACTTGTGCGACTCAAAGTGGTCGCCCTTCATCGAGCCGATGGCGACGACCTGCGTCGCGTCGCTCATGTTGGCGGGCGGGATGCCCTTGTAGACGACATTCACGGACTCGCCGTTCTCGTCGGTCAGCCTGAAACTCACGGTGTGGGTCATAACGGACACAGAAAGGGAAGACTTGTCCATGTCGCCAGCCAAGTGGAGGCTGTCGCCGGCCCTCGTCCGGGCCTCGGCGACGTTCACGTAGGGGCTTGAGTTCTTCACGAACGCGAAGACCACTGCGCACAGCCCTACGCCCGTCAAAATGCCAGTGACTATTGATGCTGACTTTTTCATGGCCGTGACCCTATTTTACGCCCAATCGCAGGCTGAAATTGGGCATCTCGGCGGGAACTGAAATGGCACGGTCCTTGTTGGGAGTTCTTGAGGCCGCCCTGGGCGGCCAGGATCGGATACAATCACGGCCCGGAGACCTGAATTCATGCTTCGCCCGACTGCACTTGCCCTGGGAGTCATCGTGACTCTCGTCACTCCTGCGTTCGCACAAAAGGCGACGCCGGAGCAGATGGGCAACCTGGGCGACAAGTCGGACTACGGCACCATGCACTTCAACTCCAACCTAGGGAGTTTTCGCATGATCGACGGTGAGGGCAGGGTCGAGATCGATTTCACCGGTACGATCCTCGTGAATAAACTCCAGGGGTCGGTGCAGGTCAGCGGGAACCTCAAGAAGGAGTTCGACGGCATGAAGCGGACCGTCTACCACGGTACAGGCCACATGGTCGTCTCAGGACAGTTCCGCGCGATCCAGTGGTTCGGATCGGACATGACTGGCGTATGGTACGGCAAGGGCATCATCCGCCTCCTTGGAGAGTTCGACAGGAACCTCTCGACGGGCGAGTACTGGTACGACGATCCGGTCGACAAGGGTGAGTGGCCGTCGGTCAACACGTTCGACTACTACGTACCCGAACACATGAGTCCGTACGCTGAGGGCTCAGTCAAGCGCAGAGATTCAGGCGGAAACTAACCGCGTTGCTTCAAAGCACATTTTGTCACGTCCCGGGCGTCGGCTCGCACACGGAGGGTTCGCTCTGGCAGCAGGGCTGCCTAACGTGGACGGACTATCTTCAAGACCCGCGCTCGTTCTCGATTGGCGGCGCAAACAAGACCTACTTCAAGAAGTTTCTGAACACCTCGGTCCAAAGCCTCGAGAAGCGCGAGTACCGGTTCTTTGCACAGTCGCTCGGTGCCCGCGAGGCGTGGCGCGCCTGGCCCGACTTCAGAAACCGCTGCGTCTACCTCGACATCGAGACCGACGGTGGACAGTCGGGCGAGTCCATCACCATGGTCGGCCTCTACGACGGAGCGGACTTCACCTGCCTCGTCAAAGGAGTCGACCTCGACGAGTTCCCCGACGTCATCGCGCGCTACTCCATGGTCGTCACCTTCTTCGGTTCCGGCTTCGATGTGCCTATGCTCAAACGCGCGTTTCCGCACGTCGCGATCGACCAGATCCACCTCGACCTCTGTCACACACTCAAGCGCGTCGGATATCGGGGCGGGCTCAAAAAGATCGAAAAGCAACTCGGTATCCTTCGCGGCGCAGAGACGGACGGCCTTTCCGGCTACGATGCGATCCGCCTTTGGCAGCAGTACCAGCGGGGAAGAGACAAGGCGCTCGAGACGCTCATCGAGTACAACCGCGAGGACGTCGTCAACCTTGAGAGGCTCGCACAGATCGCCTACGACCGCCTCAAGGCCGCAGCGTTCAGCGAGGCCGGCCTACCCGAACTCTCGGCCAAGTTCTGAGATCTTCTCGATCGCAAACGACACTTCGTCGTCTCCGACGTCCCTATGCGTGACAAAGCGCAGTCGGTGCGGCGCGAACGAGAAGCACTGGACACCGACCTCTTCCAACTTGTGCTGCCACTCGTCGGCCGGGCGTTCCGTGTCCACCATGACGATGTTCGTCGGGACCGGCAGCGGCGACATCCCAGGGACGTTCTTGCACGCTTCGCCGAGCCTCCTGGCGCGCTCGTGGTCCTCGGCGAGCCTGCACACCATCTTCTCCAAAGAAACGATCCCACACGCCGC
>DATLWQ010000447.1:0-2763 GCA_035576225.1 Fimbriimonadaceae bacterium
GAAAGGAGATCATTCATATCCTGCGCGACCCCGCGACGCTTGTATTCGCGCTGATGATCCCGCTCATCCAACTCATCATCTTCGGCTACGCAATCGACCTCGACGTGCGGCACATCGGCACGGTCGTCGTCGACCAGGATCACAGCCGCGAAAGCCGAACATACGTCGAGAAACTCAAGGCGACGCAGTACATCGACGTGATACGCTACGCGCGCTCGCCCGGTGAAGCAGAGGACTTGATGCGCAGCGGGCAGGCGAAGATCGGCATCGTGATCCCTGCGGGCTTTGCGCGAGACTACAACGCCGGCAGGCCGGCGCAGGTCGGGGTGATGATCGACGGATCGGACAGCACGATCGCGATGCGCGCTCGATCGGCGTTCGTCGTCCCTTCGCCGACGACCACCGGCATCGACGCGCGCATCAACGTGCTCTTCAACCCCGACATGAGTACGCAGGTCTTTATGGTGCCGGGCCTGATCGCGGTGATCCTGCAGTTGGTGACGGTGGCGCTAACGGCGTTCAGCCTCGTGCGCGAGCGCGAAAGCGGCACGATGGAGCAACTGATGGTGAGCCCGATCGGCAAGTTCGGGCTGATGACCGGCAAGATCGCACCTTATGCCGTGATCGGCTTCATCGAGGTTGCGGTCGTGCTTCTGTTCGGCTGGCTGCTGTTCGACGTTCGCGTGACGGGGAGCCTGATGCTCCTGATGGGGCTGTCGCTGCCGTTCCTGGTCGCGACTCTTGGTTTCGGCCTGCTCATCAGCACGATGGCTGCGACGCAGGCGCAGGCACTGCAACTGACCCTGCTCTTCACGATGCCCTCGATCCTCATGTCCGGCTTCGCGTTCCCGCGCGAGACCCAGCCAGGAATCCTGTATCTGATCTCCGACGCGCTGCCGGTCACGCACTATCTGGACATCGTTCGCGGGATCATCGTGCGCGGTGCGGGCTTCTTCGACCTCTGGCCGAGCGTGGTCGCGCTGCTCATCATCGCCGGGGTGACGGTGCTGCTTTCCGTGTTCCGCTTCCGGAAGAGCCTGGCATGACTCCCACCTTTGGGAGTGCGCGGACCTGTCCGCGGTTTTCAATCCTTATTCGAAATCATCTTTTCCCATCGAACCGGGATAACCAGGTTGTCGTCACGGCCACCAGCCACCTCTTCCCAGCCTCCAAAGCAACTCGTGATCTTGTCCCTGGGGTCACACTCTAGTCTGCCCTACTGGTTCCGCTGGGCCACTGAGATCGACCCCGGAGGGGTCGTCGAGAGTAGCCAGGGGTCCCGGCCTGCCGGGACCCCTGGTGGGTACGCCCCAACATTCCCGACCCTGGAGGGGTCGCCTAATCTGGTCTGTCATTCGAAATACTGCGCGTCGTACTCGATCCCACACTCTTCCAAGATGCGCTTCAACTCGTCCGCAGACGACTCCCTCATGTGGTGCTCCTCCTGGTTGTTGATGTACGCGATCACGGCCTCCTTCTCATAACGCCCGACCGTAAACGCCCCATAGCCCTCCTGCCATGTGACGGGCCCCCCTTGCTCCTTGCACCAAGTGGAAACGGCCTTCTTCGTTTCACGGACGAGGCCCGCGACGCACGTCGTCGCCTTCAATGAAGCAAGAATGTGAACGTGGTCGGTGACGCCTCCGACCGCGATCGGCACTGCTCCGTGCCGTTTGATGGTGCCACCGATGTAGGCGTGGAGATCCGGCAGATCCGTCAGCTTATGCACGCGCTTCTTGGTCGAGAAGACCACATGGACCAACAGGTTTGTGTATGTCGAGGCCACGACCGGATTCTGGCACCCCTCCAGGGTGCCGTTGGTTTGCGGCGACCTATCCAGGGGTCCGCCTTGCGGACACCCTGGCTACTCTAGGCGACCCCTCCGGGGTCGGAGTCTGTGGACGATCTTGAGAGTCGGTCGATGCAAGGCGTTCGATACGACGCCTGTGCCAGGTGTCGTCCGGCAAGTCGGTTCCGAACCGGGGAAACGGTCATTCTGAGCCAGCCGAAGGTAGATCCTCCCATCCACATGCCCGATTGGTCAATGCCACGTCCGGTCAAATGCGGTGAACGACCCCGGAGGGGTCGTCGAAAGTAGCCAGGGCGTCCCGGCTTGCCGGGACCCCTGGTCGTGACGTACACGGCTTCCCGACCCTGGAGGGGTCGCATATCATGGATCTAGGCAGCGCAAGCGTTGGATGGCCCTGGTGCGATAGCACACCGCGCTTCATTCCTCAGTCGCCTCAAGCCGCTCGGCAAGCGACCGCAGGAGCGGCAGCACGGCCTCACCATCGGGCCAGTCAAAAATCTGTGCCATCCGCTTCCGCACCACGGCCCGCGCGCCGCAGATCATCTCCTCTCCCGCATCAGTCAAAGACAGAACATAAGCCCGGCGATCCTCCATGCAGACGTGCCGTTCAAGCAAGTGGCGGCGTTCGAGCCCGCGCACGACCTGCGAAACCATGTTCTCGTCGAGGTCCCCGAACCGGCACACCTCGATCTGCGTCACCAGAGCGCCTGCGTCCTCCAGCCGGCCGATCGCCGCAAGCACAATAAACTGCACCGGAGTCAGGCCGAGCGGATCGAGCACGCGCCGCAAAATCCGCTGCATCGCGTTGTTCGCGCGCCACAACTGGTAACCGTGGCTTTGGTCGAGGTCCGGAAGGCGCGTCTTCTTCGTTCCGCTCATTGCAGTGATACGGCGACCGTCACCGAGAGCCCTGAACGCAGTTGGTCGAGGTGAGGCTGCCCTTTGTCGAGCAC
>DATLWQ010000448.1:0-4462 GCA_035576225.1 Fimbriimonadaceae bacterium
GAACGCACCAATGAGGTCGCGACGATGCGAACGCTGGGCGTCGGCCGCATGCAGGTCGCGGCTATGATTACGACTGAAAACGTCTTACTCGCTCTCATCGGAACTATCATCGGGCTTCCGTTCGGACGCTGGTTCTTTGAGCGGTTCTGGGCAGCAGCGCAGACCGAGGAACAGATGGACCTGTTCTCGATGCAGACCCACGTTTTCGCATCGACCTACGTGCTGGCCGCCGTCTTGATCTTCATCGTCGTTCTTCTGTCGCAGATTCCTGGGCTCAGGATGCTGGGACGGCTCGACCTCGCCAAGGCGACGAAAGAGCGCGCAACATGAGGTTCTACTCTGCTAGGATTGAGGCATGCAGTACGAGGGACGCGCTTCGATTCTCGAGGAGCCGGGTGCGCCGGCGGTCGTAAGGGAGATCGTCGTCGATCCACCGGGGTCGGGCGAGGTGCTGGTGAGACTGGCGGCGAGCGGCGTCTGCCACACGGATTTGACTGTGAAGATGCTTGGCGGCAGCGGCATGCCGTTTCCGATCGTGCTTGGTCACGAGGGGGCAGGGACAGTCGAGGAAGTTGGCGAGGGCGTGACGCACTTGAAGAAGGGCGACCCGGTCGTGCTCGCCTATCGCGCGCCTTGCGAGAAGTGTCCGGCGTGTCTGCGTGGAGACCCACGCCACTGTTATATGGCGCTGCGGCCTGGGCCGCGCATCCATCGCAAGTCGGACGGCGCCGTGTGCTCGCAGGTGCTGCGGTGCGGGACGTTTTCGACGCACACGGTCGTACACAGCAAGGCCGCGATCAAGATGCCGAGCGAGATGCCGCTGGACAAGGCCTGCCTGATCGCGTGCGGTGTGATCACCGGTGTCGGTGCGACGATGAACACCACCCCGGTCTTCGCCGGTTCGCGCGTGGCGGTCATCGGTTGCGGCGGCGTCGGACTGAGCGTGATCCAAGGCGCAAAGATACAGAATGCTCGGCAGATCATAGCCGTGGACAAGAATCCGGTGAAACTCGAGTGGGCGCAGAACTTCGGTGCGACGCACACGGTGGACGCCAGCAAAGTAGACGCTGTTACGGAGGTGCGGAGGATTACGGACGACGGTTGGGACGGCGGAGTGGAGTTCGCATTCGAAGCGACAGGGGTACCCGTCTGTACTGAACAGGCTGTGAAGATGCTCTCCTATGGTGGCACGGCGACGACGATCGGCTTCCCTGCAGAGAGCGACGCGATCAACCTCAACCTCGGAGACTTTGCGACTGGGGTGTATTGGAACAAGGCCGCACTGCACGTTTGCCACTGCGGTGACGCACTGCCTTCGTACGACTTCCCTCTGATGGCGCAACTCTATCTACAAGGAAAATTGAACCTGGACTCGATGGTGACGCGGACGATCGGGCTGGAGGACGTCGAGGACGCCTTCCACGAGATGGAGACCGGCAACGTGATCCGGTCCGTGATCCTGTTCTGACGTTCAATCGACGTTTCGACGCCCTTCGTCAGCAGCAATACGCCTGAGTGAGTCCTGTGCGCACTTGATCGCGTGGTCGAATCCCATGCGGCTGCCGTCTCTGAGCGCGCCTTCGTATACGTCCGGCCCCATTGCGCCACGCAGTCCGGTAATGGTCGCGTCGAGGAGGCTCTGCTCGTATCCGTGCCGCCTTGCACCGAGCATCGATCGTAGACTCTCCGCCATCCCAATGAACTCGCCGCAATCGTGGAGCGGGTCAGTCTTGAGCACCGCGACAATCTCGAAGGCTTTCGCGACTCCCAGCCTGTCCTGGATCATGACGAAAAGTTCGAGAGCCGCACTCACGCGCCGGGCAGCCTCGCGTTTTGAGCCTTCGAGCAGGTCGATCCGTCCGATCCACAGTTCGCAATAGGCCAATCCGCGCTTGTCACCGCGATCCTCGCGCGACTGCCGAATTTCGGTCAACACTTCGCGTGCTGCCAGAAGATCCCCGAGCAAGATGCAGGCAAGGCCCAGGTAGTACTTTGTCGCCGCCTCTCCCCACGGGTCTTTCATCTCCAGGCGTTTCTGTAGCGCGGACTGGAGGCCTTCCTTGGCAACGGCGTAGTCCCCTTCTAACAACGACATATAGGCGAGATCCGTTGATGAGTCCACCTGTCCGCGAATATCGCCGAACTCAATCCGCTCCTTTAATGCGAACTCGAACAACTGTCTCGCATATGCCAAGTCGTCTTGCTGAGCGGCCGCCATGGCGACGTGCGCCTGGAACGCCGCAACCCTCGGCCTGTTTCCTGCCTTGTGCACCAAGTCGACGCTCTGTTCGAAGAGAGCGCGAGCCTTGTTCAGATCACCTTGTTGGAAGGCAGAACTTCCCGCGTTCTTGAGCGTGAGGGCCAGGGAGTCGATGTCGCCGATCTTCTCATAAATGGTTGCGCTCTCCATGAAGAACTCTTCAGCAATCGGAGCATCACCAGCCTCTAGTGCGAGCGCCCCTAGGTTATTGAGCGAAGACGCAACTCCGTGCTCGTCGCCCTCCTCGCGACGAATCTCCAGGCTTTGCTTGAACACCTTTTCCGCCTCGGCGTTCTGACCGCGCGCCGCCAGCACGTTCGCGAGCGAGTTGAGTGCGTAAGCGAGCCCAATACGATCGGGCGTCTTTCGGAACAAGTCGACCGCCATTTGCGCTCTCGCCCTCGCACGATCAAAATCGCCCTGTTGGAGGGCGAGGATCGAAGCGCCGTTGTACACCTCTGCAACGATCGCAAATGACAGCCCACGTGGGGATGTGTCGAGAACTTCTGAGATCCAACTCCTTCCTTCCGAGAGGCGGCCACCGACCGACCAATAGAGCCAAAGGGCTGCACACAGGCGCATCGCCGTCTCTTCGTGCTCGGGGTCGGAACTGACCCAAGTTAGAGCCGCCCGAAAGTTGTCGAGATTGTGGTCGAGCGTGTGAATCGCCGCGTCCCTACCCGGGCCACGCAGTTCTGCCTTCGTTGATTCGGCCAACTTCAGAAGAGCCTTGGCGTGGAGGTCGCGGATTGCGCCCGCCTCGCCGGACTCAAGAAGGCGGTCAGCGGCGTACTCGCGCACCGTCTCGAGCATCCGGTAAGAGGGCTCCCCGCCTCTCGACTCCGCGATGACGAACGAGCGCTCGACGAGCGAGGAGTGGAGGTCGAGCACGTCCGCAGGATCGATACCACCCACCGTGCAGACTTCCGCCGCGAGGGGGAGCGTCCATCCGCCACGAAAGCACGAGACCGCGTTCAAGACGGTCTTCTCGTTGTCGTCGAGGAGGTCGTACGACCAGTCAAGCAGGGATCTCAGCGTCTGGTGGCGTTTGACGGAAGTGAGAGAGCCGCCTGTCAGAAGTTTGAACTTCTCGTTGAGCCACAGATGGATCTGGGCCGGCGACATGCTCTTGAGCCTCGCTGCAGCAAGTTCGATTGCAAACGGGATGCCGTCGAGCCTCCGGCAGATCGCGGATTCGGCGACGGCGTTCTCGTCATCGATTTGAAACGAGGGCTCGTGCAACCTGGCGCGATCAAGAAAGAGTCGGACGGCTGGATACTCGGCGTAGTGGTCAACGTCGCCCTCCGCAGGCACAGACAGCGAAGGAACCATGACTGTCACTTCGCCGTTCGCCCGCAACGGTTCGCGGCTTGTTGCCAGGACACGCAACTTTGGACACTCGGCCACGAGTCTCATGATCAGTTTCGCAGTCGCACCCAGCACGTGCTCACAGTTGTCCACGATAAGGAACGAGTCTCTTGGCTTCAGACCTTCGACCAAATCCTCTTCGGGGCTTGAGCCAGCGCGCGGCTTGATCCCGACTGCGTCCACGAAAGCCTGTGGAACCGTGGCGCCCTGACTCAATGGGGCAAGGTCGATGAAGACGGCCTTCACGCCGTCACTTTCTCGCGCGGCAAACTCGATGGCGAGCCGGGTCTTGCCCGTCCCTCCCACACCGATCAAGGTGACGATCCGAGACGCCTTGAGCGTCTCGCGCAGATCATCTATCTCTCGTTCGCGCCCTACAAAGGAGGTCGTCTCCCTAGGAATGCCAGACCTTTCGCTTGCCACGTATGGTCTGATTATGACGAGACTGACCGATCAGATCGAATATGTATTCGGACATGGCGCCTGAATCTGACCTGATCGCCCCTCTAGAAGGTCACTATGCGTTCAATGGCCCCCAGGGCTGGAACCCGAAAACGAAACTGACCGTACCCGTCTCATATGACAACCTATGGGATGCGTTGGCGCAAGGAGCGCCGTGATGTCGGAGTGCGTATTGCTCTTTCGAGGAGGGGCCAATGATTGCTGCGTTGTCGATAGGTGCATTGTTCATGCAACAGTCCACTGCTAAGGTGCCGCTTAAGAGTCCAGCGTCGTTCGTTGTCGACAAGTCGCTCGTCGCGCAAGTCATGGTTCTGGGTGTCTGGCACTTTGCGTTTCCCGACAAGGACGACCACAAGACGGCAAAGAGCGACA
>DATLWQ010000449.1:0-12517 GCA_035576225.1 Fimbriimonadaceae bacterium
GCTGGCGCGCTGGGTGCAGTACGACGCCGCGACCAGGCGCAACCACGCAAACGGCGCGGTGCTCGCGTTCGGTGAGCCGCGCGACACGGTCTATAAGTTCCTCGAAGCCAAGGTCCTCGTCTCGGTCGACAGCGACGTGATGATGGAGGCGCCCGGTTCGGTCTCCTATCAGAAGGACATCATGGCCGGCCGCGACCTCGGCGGTGGTGCGACGGAGATGAACCGCGTCTATGCCGTTGAGTCCGCGCCGACCACCATCGGTGCGATCGCCGACCACAGGGTGCCGTTGCGCGCCAGCGAGATGATGAACTTCGTCAGCGCGCTGGCCAACAAGATCGGGGTGCCCGGCGCGGCAACCTCGATCGTCCCCGAAGGCTTCGACCCGTCCATCCTCGACGCCATCGCCAAAGAACTCATGGCGAACCGGGGGACGAGCGCCGTGTTCGGCGGCGACCACCTCTCGGGCGACGTCCACGCTCTGATCCACGCGATCAACGCGCACCTCGGCAACTTCGGCAAGACGATGGTGACCATCGACCCCGTCATCCCCGACGCCGGGTCGCAGACCGCCGACCTCGCCTCCCTGGCCGCGGACATGGCCGCAGGTCAGGTCACGATGCTCTTCATCGCCGGCGGCAACCCTGTCTACGACGCTCCGGCAGACCTGGACTTCGCGAACGCTCTGGCGCAGGTGCCTTTCAAGGCGCAGTGCAGCAGCCACGACGACGAGACGGGCGCACAGTGCGACTGGCAACTGCCCGCGTCGCACTTCCTGGAGGCCTGGGGCGACGGCCGCGCCTTCGACGGCACGGCCAGCATTCAGCAGCCGACCATCCTCCCGCTCTACGACTGCAAGAGCGAGCACGAGTTCGTCGACGCGCTGATCGGCAACGCCCGCGAAGGCATGCAGATCGTCCAGGACTACTGGAGGTCCGTCTGGGGCGAGGACGGCTTCGACGAGCGGTGGCACGCAGTGCTTTCCAGCGGCGTGATCGACGGCACGGCCTTCGCGCCCAAGGACGCTGTGGTCAAGGACGGCCTCGTCGGCGCGCTGCCGCTTGGCGAGAGGGCCGACGGCCTGGAGGTCGTCTTCAAGCCAGACCCCACCATTTACGACGGCCGGTTCGCCAACAACGGCTGGCTGCAGGAACTGCCCAAGCCGCTCAGCAACCTGACCTGGGACAACGCCGCCTACATGAGCCACGAGACGGCCAAGAAGATCGGCGTCAAGCCTTCCAAGTACCTTGGCTTCATCCCCGCCGACGGCGCCGCCGACATGGTGACGGTGACGATCGACGGCCGCACGGTCGAACTCCCGGTGTACGTCCAGCACGGCATGGCCGACGGAGTCGTCGTCGTCCACATGGGCTACGGGCGCACGCGCGGCGGAAAGGTCCTGCTCGAACTCGAGGAGGGCAAAGCGTACGAGGGCGGCGGGTTCTCTGCCTACAAACTCATCCGCGCGGCCGGCACGAACCCCTACATGGTGGTCAACGGCGCGAACGTCCAGCACACCGACAACCACTATCCGCTGGCGAACTCCCAGTTCCACAACACGATCGATACAACGCAGATCGATTCCGACAGAGAAATCCTGCACGAGTACACGCTGGCAGCCTTCATCGATCTGAAGGATCCTGAGGACAAGAAGCCGCCGTCGCTCTACGACGACGACATGATCGGGTCGAACCCGGTCCTCGGCACGGTGTTCCCACAGTCCGCCACGGACGAGAACGGCTGGAACACCGACAAGAACTACCAGTGGGCGATGACCATCGACCTCTCATTGTGCACGGGCTGCAACGCCTGCGTGATCGCGTGCCAGTCAGAGAACAACATCCCGACAGTCGGCAAGTACCAGGTGCAGCGCGGACGCGAGATGCACTGGATCAGAATCGACCGCTACTATCAGGGCACGGGCGCCGAGAGCGACTGGCCCGTGCAGAACCCGAAGATCCGCCTTCAGCCGGTCGCGTGCATGCAGTGCGAGAACGCGCCGTGCGAGCCGGTCTGCCCTGTCGCCGCGACGACGCACAGCAAAGAGGGCATCAATCAGATGGTCTACAACCGCTGCGTCGGCACGCGGTACTGCAGCAACAACTGCCCGTACAAAGTTCGTCGTTTCAACTTCCTCAACTACGCCAACCACAACGACGTGCCGGTGAAGATGCTCCTCAACAACCCTGACGTGACGGTTCGCGGTCGCGGAGTGATGGAGAAGTGCACGTACTGCATCCAGCGCATCAACCGCGCCCGCATCACCGCCAAGAAGCGCGGCAAGAGGATCCAGGACGGCGAAGTCCGCACCGCGTGCCAGGACGCGTGCCCGAGCGAGGCGATCGTCTTCGGCGACATGACGGACGCCACGAGCAAAGTGGCTCGCATGCTGCGCGACAGGCGTCGCTACAAACTGCTTAACGAAGAAGTGAACACGCGGCCGCGCACGACCTACCTTGCGCGCGTCACCAACGAGAACCCGGAGGTCGGAGCCTAAGATGGCAAAGAAAGAAGCATACGACGAAAGGCTGTTGACTGGCGAACAGAGCAACGCCAAGATCGACACCTCCATCGCCGACATCCCGCTCGAAGGGTCGCGGCACATGCAGCCGCCGATCAAGATGCTGTTCGGTGTCAAGGGCAGTCCGTGGCTGCTTCTTCTGCTCTTCGGCTTCCTCTTCGTCAACATCATGATGCTCGCCATCACGGTGCTGTTGCTGAACGGCATCGGCGTGTGGGGCAACAACGAGCCGACCGGGTGGGGCTTCGGCATCATCAACTTCGTCTGGTGGATCGGCATCGGCCACGCTGGCACGCTGATCTCGGCGATCCTCCTGCTGCTCCGCCAGCAGTGGCGCAACTCGATCAACCGCTTCGCTGAGGCGATGACGATCTTCGCCGTCATGTGCGCGGGCCTGTTCCCGCTGTTGCACACCGGCCGTCCGTGGGTCGCATACTGGCTGTTCCCCTATCCGAACATCCTCTCGCTGTGGCCGCAGTTCCGCTCGCCGCTGATCTGGGACGTCTTCGCAGTCAGCACCTATTTCACGGTCTCGCTGCTGTTCTGGTATGTGGGACTGATCCCGGACTTCGCGACCCTGCGCGACCGCGCCAAGAAGCGCATCACGCAGGTCATCTACGGAGTCCTCTCGTGGGGATGGCGCGGCTCCAGCAAGCACTGGTACCGCTACATGCACGCGTCGATCATCCTGGCCGGGCTCTCGACCCCGCTCGTCCTCTCGGTCCACTCGATCGTGTCCTTCGACTTCTCGATGGCGATCGTCCCTGGCTGGAACGTCACGATCTTCCCACCGTACTTCGTCGCCGGCGCCGTCTATGCCGGCTTCGCAATGGTCATCCTCTTCGCGATCCCACTGCGCAAGTGGTACAAGCTCGAGGAGTACATCACCATGAAGCACCTCGACTGGTGCGCCAAAGTGATGCTCGCCACGGGCATGATCGTCGCCTACGGCTACGGCATGGAGTGGTTCTACGGCTGGTACAGCGGAGTGCCGTTCGAGCGGTCGCTGCTCTACAACCGCCTCCACCTCTTCGACGCCCCCTACTCAGCGATCTACTACCTGCTGGTGGTCTGCAACATCGCCATCCCGCAACTGCTCTGGTCGAGCAAGATCCGCCACAACCTAAAGTGGCTCATGGGCATCAGTTTCTCGATCAGCGTCGGCATGTGGCTCGAGCGGTTCGTCATCATCCCGATGTCGCTGATGCGCGACTACCTGCCCAGTTCGTGGGGCTACTTCTCGCCGACCATCTGGGACTACTCGCTCTTCTTCGGCACGATCGGCTTCTTCGTGTTCCTCCTGATGCTGTTCATCCGCTACCTGCCGATGATCAACATCTTCGAGATCAAAGAGCTCGCGCACCACACCGAGCACGAGGCGCACAAGGAGGGCGCCGTCGCCCACTAGGGCAGGAGACAGGCCATGTCGCACGCTGAGCACGGAAGAGACACGTCCCCGAAGCCGTACGGAGTCGTTGCTGCGTTCCTGACGCCGGAACAACTGCTCGCAGCGGCCAAGAGGTCGAAGCAGGCGGGCTACAACAACATGGACGCCTACTCGCCGATCCCGGTCGAAGGGCTCGTCGACGTCATCGAATGGCGCGACGACAAGCTCGGCTGGATGGTCTTCTTTGGCGGGCTGTTCGGCATCACCGCAGGAATCACGCTCGAGTGGTGGGTCTCGACGACCGCCTATGCGCACAACGCGGGCGGCAAGCCGCTCTTTAGCCTTCCGGCGTTCCTCCCGGTCTTCTACGAGTGCACGATCCTGTTCTCCGCGTTCGCGGCGACGTTCGGGATGCTCGCTCTGAACGGGCTGCCGAAGCCGCACCATCCGATCTTCAACGCAGAGGCGGGCTCGCGGGCGTCACGGGACCGCTTCCTTCTCTGCATCGAGGCCGACGATCCACAGTTCGACAAGGACGCCACGGTCGCGTTCATGGGCGGCCTCGGAGCAGAGTCCGTCGAGTACGTCGAGACTTCGGAGGGCTACTAATGAAGAAAGCGCGAGTTCTCAGGTTCGTTTGCTACGCTGTGTTCGCGTTCGCCGTGGTCGGCTGTCACCCCGATATGTGGATCCAGCCGAAGTTCAAGGCCCAGGCGAAGGACGACTTCTTCTCCGACCACAGCAGCAGCCGTCTCCCCGTCAAGGGCACAGTGCCCTTCGGCGAGCCGCCCGTCGATAGCGCGCTCCAGCGCGGTTACAAGGACGGCAAACTCGTGCGCGACTTCCCGATTCCGGTCACGATGGAGATGATCAAGCGCGGCGAGGATCGCTTCAACGTCTTCTGCAAGCACTGCCACGGCGCGGCCGGCGACGGAACGGGCATGATCTCACAGCGCGGGTTCGACATCGAGCGCCCCATCGCCAACTACCAGACGGAACGTCTGCGAAAGATGCCCGTCGGACACTTCTTCGACGTCATCACCAACGGCTACGGCGCGATGTTCCCCTACAGCGACCGCATCTCGGTCGAAGACCGTTGGGCGATCGTGGCGTACATCCGCGTCCTGCAACTGAGCCAGAACGCGACGCTGAAAGACGTGCCCAAGGATCTACAACCGATGATGGACGACCCCGAAGGCCAATTGAAAAAGATCGATTCTGCTAGGAACGGAGGCGGCCCGCCGACCGATGTCTCGGACGCCACGCCAGGGGCGCCCAGGGGGGACGATACGAAGTAATGGAAACGACGCGGTTCCACTCGAAGATGCAGGTGATGGGCGTCATTGCGCTCATCATCGGTGCGATCATCCTCGCCACCAACTTCACCCCCCAGTCGTACTTCTACGGCTGGGTGTTCTGGGCGTGCGTCGCGTTCGGCTTCTTCGGCCTCTCCCTCCTTCACCACATGGCCAAAGGCAGTTGGGGCTACCCCGTCATGCGCCTTCTGGAGGCTGGAGGTGGCTGGGAGATGCTGCTGCTGTTCGGGCTGCTCTTTACTCCCGTCTGGATGTCATGGAGGCCGGCCCTGTATTCTTGGATGCACGAGGCGGAGCGCAAGATCCCCATCGTCGCGGCCAAACTTTCGTTCCTCGACAACTGGTACGTGCCGTTCACCATCGCCATGTTCCTCGTGTTCGTCTTCTTCGCCTATCGCAACGAGATGTGGCTGAAGAAGGAGGACGAGACGGGCGAGAAGGTCTATCTTCAGCGCCGCACAAACTGGAGTTCCTTCTTCTTCCCGTTCTTCGTGGTCGGTATCAACTTCGCGGTCACCCTGTGGATCATGTCCATGCGGCCGGAGTGGTACAGCACCATGTACGGCATCTGGTTCGTCGTGCAGCAGGGCCTCGCCGCGATGGCGATCGTCGCCATCATCATCGGCACCCAGGCCGACAAGGAGCCGTTCAAGAAGGTCGTCACCCCGGCCCTCACCAAAGACATTGGCAACCTCATGCTTACGCTCACCATGCTGTGGGCCTACTTCAGTTTCAGCCAGTATCTGATCATCTGGTCGGGCAACCTTCCTGAGCAGATCTCCTACTGGGTCGAACGCAGGCAGGGAGGGTTCCAAGACCTCGGCGCGATCCTGATCGCCTACGGGTTTTTCGTTCCGTTCCTCCTCCTCCTTTCGCCGAGGATGAAGCGCGAGCCTCGGCGCCTGGCGGTCATCGGAGTCATCATCCTGATCGCCCGGTTCCTAGACATCCACTACAACGTCGCACCCATGTTTGGGCCCATGACGGGCCACACCGCGATGGCCTCGCTCTACGACGCGATCCTGCCCAAGATCGGATCGCTGCTCGCCTTCGGCGGGCTGTGGTGCTGGATGTTCGGGTGGAAGGTTCAGCGCGCGCCACTCCTTGTGAAGAACCAGCCTCAATTAAAGGGGGCCTTAGAAAATGCTTGAACACCATCCAGACGATCCCGAAGTCCTCAGTGAGATAGAAAAGTTAGGATACGACCCCCGCGACGTCAAGTTCGAGGGGATGTGGAAGCATGCCGTCGCGCTCTTCATCGGGTGCGGCGTGTGCGCCGCCATCGGACTTGCGACGATGTGGATGTTCGATAGACAGCAAGTGTGGACCCATCCAGAGGAGGCAGTGCGCATGACTGAACTGCCGAAGCAGCCTTATCCGCTCCTGCAAGGCAACATCACCGCCAAGACCGACATTGAGGACCTGCGGCACGAGGAACGGATCAAGACGGAGACCGCCGGGTGGGTCGACAAGAAGGACGGCGTCGCGCGGGTGCCCGTCGCGGTCGCTGAACGGCTCTTCTACACTCAGATGACACTGGAACAGCGCGCCAAGGCGCGGGCGCAGGCGCAGCCCGCGAACGCGGGCCAGGGAGGGACGCCATGAGAAGTTTGACTAGGCTCACGCTGGGTGCCGTGCTCCTCGCGGCGAGCGTCGTCGCTAGCGCGCAGTTCTACGGCGACGAAAAGTCGGTCAGGGAGCCCGGGACCGGCCGCGTCGCAGTCAAGGCGGCGCCCTCGCAGATCGGCGTCGACCAGAAACTCAACGACACCGTGCCCATGGACGTCTACTTCACCGATTCATCGGGCAACAAGGTCACGATGCGCGATCTGGTCCAGGGCCGCCCGGTCATCCTCATGCCGGTATTCTACGAGTGCCCCGGCGTCTGCACGATGGAACTCGACAACATGGTGCAGACTCTGCACAGCATCCAGGACAAGTCGGTCGGCAAGGACTTCGACGTCGTGACGTTCTCCATCAAGCCGACGGAGACCGTCAAGGAGGCCAGGGACCGCAAGAACCTGATCCTCGACATCTACCACCGCAAGGGCGCGGAGGAGCACTGGCACTTCCTGGTCGGCAACATCGATCAGATCAAGAAACTGACCAAGGCGATCGGGTTCCGCTTCAACTACGATCCGACGACCGACCAGGTCGTCCACCCGGCCGCCGCCGTCGTCCTGACGCCAGACGGGCAGATTTCCAAGTACTTCCTCGACCTCCAGTATCCCGCCGACCAACTCCTCGCGGCGCTCCAAGACGCGTCCAAGGGGCGCGTCGGAGTGAAGGCGCAGGACGACTCCTTCTGGAACTGCATCTGCCTCGATCCGGTGACCGGCCAAAGGTCGCTCAACGTGCTCAAGATTCTGAAGTTGGCTGGCTACTTCACCCTGCTCGCCGTCGTCGGATCCATCACTTTCATGCTCGTCAAGTACAAAGCCACGAACGCCACAGACAACGGCCCGACAGGGGGGGCGGGCGAGTAGGAGGACATGGGCAACTTTCCAATGAGACCGGTACCGGCTTCGGAGCACGCGCAGGCGTACGACGCGCTGTTCTTCACCATCACCGGTCTGATGGCCTTCTTCACGGTGCTGGTCGTCGTGCTCGTCATCTACTTCGCCGCCAAGTATCGCAAGGGCAGCAAGGCCAATCGTAGAAACCCGATCGACGGCCATCTCCCCATGGAGATCACGTGGACGGCCATCCCGCTCGTGCTTGCGATCGTCATCTTCTTCTGGTCCACAAGGAACTTCCTCATACAGAGGGACATGCCCAAGCAGGGCATCGAGATCATGGTGATCGGCAAGCAGTGGATGTGGCACCTCGAACACATGAACGGCATACGGGAGAACGACGAACTGCACATTCCTGTCGGCGTACCCGTCAAGTTCACGATGATCTCGCAGGACGTGCTGCACGCGATGTACCTGCCGGAGTTCAGGACGCAGTACCACGTCGTCCCTGGCCGGTACACGGACCTGCACTTCACCCCGACCAAGATCGGCGTCTACAAGATGCTCTGCGCCATGCACTGCGGCGCACAGCACAGCGAGATGGTCGGCAAGGTCTACGTGATGAGCCAGAAAGACTACGCCGCCTGGCTCGAGAAGCATGGCAACAGGTTCGCACCCAAGGTCGTGTCGATGGCGGAGTCCGGCAAGTTGCTCTTCAACCAGAAGGGCTGTGCCAACTGCCACAACGACGTCAACAACGAGCGGGCTCCGAGCCTCGTCGGCCTCATCGGCCAGACGCGCAAGTTCGAGGGCGGCGGCGCCGCGATCGCGGACCGCACCTATGTCCGCGACTCTATCTTCAGCCCGTACGACCAGATCGTTCAGGGATACGAGAACACCATGCCCTCCTACAAGTCGCAATTGACCGAGGAGCAGGTGATCGACCTCTACGAGTACATCAAGAGCCTCGGCAACACGCCGCCGCCTGACGGGAAGAAGGTTCCCTACGAGCAGAGCGACCGACCGCCAGGAATCGATATGTCTAGTCCCGACAACGCCACGAGGACGACCAACGAACGGGAGTCCGCGAGCGCGACTCAGTTCCACGAGACAGGAGACCGCAAGTGAGCGCAGCAGCAGCAGTACAAGAGCAGAAGGTCGAAAAGAACTACCTGAACGCCGACCACACGATCGCGTCGTGGCTGCTGACGAAGGACCACAAGAGGATCGCCGTCCTCTACCTCATCTCCGTCACGTTCTTCTTCTTCATCGGTAGCATCGCCGCCGGCCTCGTGAGGCTCGAACTCACCTCGTCGCAAGGCCTGATGCTCACGTCGGAGGCGTACAACAAGATGTTCTCCGCCCACGGCGTCGTGATGATCTTCTTCTTCCTCATCCCGGCGGTCCCGGCGACGCTCGGCAACTTCATCCTGCCCATCATGCTGGGCGCCAGGGACCTTGCATTTCCGCGCCTCAACCTTCTCAGTTGGTACCTCTACGTCTTCGCCGGCATCCTCGCAGCGATCGCGCTGGCGACAGGCGGGTTTGACGCGGGCTGGACGTTCTACACGCCGCTCAGTTCGCTCTATTCGAACACCCAGATCACGATGGCGCTCAGCGCCGCGTTCATCGCCGGGTTCTCGTCCATCTTCACGGGCCTGAACTTCATCGTCACGGTCCACAAGATGCGTGCGCCTGGGATGACGTGGTTCCGTATGCCGCTGATGATCTGGTCCACCTACGCCACGAGCGTGATCATCATCCTCGGCACGCCAGTCGTCGCGATCACGCTGTTCCTGGTCATCCTCGAGCGCTGGCTCGGCATCGGCATCTTCAGCCCCGAGATCGGTGGCGACCCGGTGCTGTTCCAGCACATGTTCTGGTTCTACTCGCACCCGGCCGTCTACATCATGGTACTGCCGGCCATGGGCGTCGTGTCAGAACTGATGGCCGCCTTCAGCAAGAGGCCCGTCTTCGGCTACCACTTCGTCGCGTTCTCGTCGCTGGCGATCGCCGGGCTGGGGTTCCTCGTCTGGGGCCACCACATGTTCGTCAGTAGTCAGAGCGTGTACCTCAGCGTCGTGTTCTCGTTCATCACGTTCTTGGTCGCGATACCGTCGGCGATCAAGACCTTCAACTGGACGTTCACGATGTTCAAGGGCCACGTCGAGTTCAAGACCCCGATGATCTATGGCCTGGCCTTCATGGGCCTGTTCCTCATCGGTGGCCTAACGGGCCTGTTCCTGGCCTCCCTCGACACCGACGTGCACCTCACCGGAACGTACTTCATCGTCGCGCACTTCCACTACGTCATGGTCGGTTCGGCGACGATCGCCTTCATGGGCGGCCTCCACTACTGGTGGCCCAAGATGTTCGGTCGCATGTACAGCGAGTTCTGGGGCCGCATCAGCGCGATCACGATCTTCGCGGGCTTCAACTTCACGTTCTTCCCACAGTTCATCGTCGGCTACCTCGGTATGCCGCGGCGCTACCACTACTACTTCTTCGAGCCGGGCTGGGAGGTCTACAACATCATGTCCACGATGGGCGCGACCATCCTGGCGATCGGTTTCGCCATGCCGGCGTTCTATCTGACGGCGTCGCTGCTGAAGGGCAAGAAGGCGCCGCAGAACCCGTGGGGCGCAAAAGGGCTCGAGTGGGAGAAGGCGGCGAGCCCGCCCGTCACGCACAACTTCAGCGAGCCCGTGGTCGTCACGGAGCCCGCCTACAACTATCCGACCCTTGACGAGTGGCCAGAGGACGACGCCGGTGTCGAAGCCGCGCTCGCTCCCCAAGGAGGCAAAGGCTAATGTCCGAGCACGCAGCACACAACGAAGGCGGCGACGTCGTCTACGCGCAGTACGAGACGATCGAGCAACAGCAGGAAAGTTACGTCGTCGGGATGTGGTCCTTCCTCGTCACCGAGATCATGTTCTTCGGCGGACTGTTCATGGTCTACTCGCTCTACCGGTGGAAGTACGTCGACGTCTGGTCCAAGATGTCCACCGAACTTGACTGGCGCTGGGGCGGCCTCAACACCACCATCCTGCTAATCAGTTCGTTCTTCGTCGCGATGGCGGTCCAGAAGGCGCAGAAGAGGGAGACCAAGGCACAGATCAACTACCTGTGGCTGACCGTCCTGTGCGCGCTCGGATTCTTGTGTGTCAAGTACGTCGAGTACCAGGCCAAGTTCCACCACGGCCTGTGGCCCGACGCGCTCTACACGGCTCCGCACATCATCCCGCACGGCGAGGAGGGCTACTCGCGCATCTTCATGAGCCTCTACTTCGCGATGACGGGACTGCACGGCGCGCACGTCGCGATCGGCATCATCGTTATCACGACCCTGATCTTCATGACCAAGGCAAAGGCGCCCTCGGTCTCAGACTTCGTTCCGACCGAAATGGTCGGGCTCTACTGGCACTTCGTCGACCTCGTGTGGATCTTCCTGTATCCGCTCTTCTATCTCATCCCTAAGTAAACGCCATGGCTTCACAGTTTCCTCAACACGGGCACCACATCACACCGACGAAAGTCTTGGGCTGGAATTTGTTCTGGCTACTGATCCTCATGGCGTCGACGGTCCTGCTAGCGCGCGTCTTCCACTTCTTGCCGACGTTCCCTGCAAACATGGCGGCGCTCGGCATCGCTGTCACCAAGGCCTACCTGGTCATCAACATCTTCATGGGGGTCAAGTTCTCGACCAAACTCACGAAGATGTACGCCATCGGCGGCTTCGTCTGGTTCATGCTGATCTTTGGCATCCTCGTGGACTACGCGACGCGCTCTTGGGAGCCGGTCCCTGGGTGGGAGAAGACTCCGTCCTCGTCCATCCCGCGCGTTCCGGGCATCAAAGAGTAGCGCTCACTGGCCCGTCAGCGCGCGCAACTGGCCGTCTGCCCAAGCGAGGATCTCCTCCGCCGACTCGCCCTTGTCGAACGTCCTCGCCTCTCCCCACTTCGCATAGGTGAAGCACCAAGCCGGACGCGGAAACACCGTGCGGTACGGCATGACGCGGTTGGTGTTGCGCAGCCCGCAGCACACGACCGGAACCCCCGCCTTCCGCACGATCAGCGCTGCGCCCGGCAACAACGGCTGAAGCAGGCTGTCCTCGCTCAATTGCCCTTCCGGGAAGATGCACACCACCTCGCCCGCCTGCAGGAGGTCGATCGCGTGTCTGATCGCTGCCTTGTCCGGCGCGCCCCTCTTGACAGGGAACGCTTGGAACCACCTGATCACGTGCTTGAGGATCGGAATCTCAAAGAGTTCGCTCTTGGCCATGAAGTGGATGCGCCGACGGCACGCGATCCCCACCACCGGCGGGTCGATGTCCGCGATGTGGTTCGACAGGATCAGTAGCCCGCCCTTTGGTGGCACACTCGAAGAACCGCTCACTCGCAACGGCCCCAGGACCAGCATCATCAGACGCACAAGCAATTTAAGGATTGGGTACGCGAGCCTGACGCCCAGCGGGTGCTTCACAGCCGCTCGACCACCAACTTGAGGGCCTCCGGGTACGCCGTGTGCTCCAAGTCGAGCACGCGGTCTGCGAGCGTCTCCGGTGTGTCGTCGGTGAGCACCGGGCAGCGCTTCTGCAGCAAGATCGGGCCTTCGTCGTACTTCTCGGTGACGACGTGCACGGAGCATCCGCTCTCCTTTTCTCCCGCGGCGATCACCGCCTGATGGACGCGGATTCCGTACATCCCCTTGCCGCCGAACTTGGGAAGCAGCGCCGGATGGATGTTCAGGATCCGACCTGCATATTTGTGCACGATGTTCACGGGCAGCAGAACCATAAAGCCCGCAAGGCACACCACGTCGATCCGCTCTTTCTCAAGAA
>DATLWQ010000450.1:0-1726 GCA_035576225.1 Fimbriimonadaceae bacterium
TGTCCACCCACCCGGAACTAGCGAGGTGGAACACAGAGTCCGGCATTCCCTTTAGATCGGAAGGGGCGGCCTCGTCTTTATAGAGCGGCATGAGCAGCGCAGGATCGCTTTCGTCGCGCTTCAGGCCAAGAACATTGCCCAGTTCGGACTTCGTCTCGCCGCTAGCCGCAAGCCAACTCCCGGTCAGGGCGTGGGTCAGGCTGGCAGGGGAGAAGACCGCGTTTGTGTAGGGCAGTGACGCAGCGAGCAGCAATGCCGCTCCAAATTGGTTTTGGCGCACCGCCACCTTGTTCATAGAATCGCCCTGCGTGATGCAGGCGCAAAGCAGAGCCGTCCCTAGCGCAATCATCCTCGTCTCCTGAACAGATTGACGTCTCTTTGAAGCAGAAGTTCTTTCGAAAAACGAACCCGGCACACCGAGGAATCTCTGGCACTCTAGGCCCAAGATTGCCAAACAAAGGTCAAGAATAGGTCAAAATTGGCAATCAAGCCCGGTGAGTGCTAAGCCGCCGGGGGAGGAGAATCAAGACACAGATGGCAAACATCAAACCGCTCGGAGACAAAGTGGTCGTGCAGGTGACCGAGGCCGAGGCGAAGTCGGCCGGCGGGATCATCCTGCCCGACTCGGCGAAGAAGAAACCGACCGAGGGCAAGGTCGTCGCCGTGGGCGACGGTCGCGTGCTCGACAACGGCCAGCGCAACAAACTGTCCGTCAAGAAGGGCGACAAGGTGCTCTTCAGCAAGTACGGCGGGAACGAAGTCACCTTGGATGGGAAGGAGTTCACGATCCTCGATGAGGATCAGATCTATGCGATTTTGAACTAAGTAACGCGAAACGAGAAACGAGTAACGAGCAATGGCTGAGGAACAGGCGTATCGCGATCTTGAGATCTGGAGGCTGGGCATGGATCTGGTTGAACGGGTCTATGTGGCGACGCGCGAGTTTCCCAAGCACGAGACCTATGGACTAAGCAGTCAACTTCGAAGAGCGGCATCGTCTGTCCCAGCGAACATCGCAGAGGGCTATGGGCGAGGAACGAGAGCGGCGCTTGCTAACTCAGTTCGCACCGCACGTGGCTCGCTGGCCGAAGTCGAGACCTTCCTTGAACTTGCTTGCCGATTGGGCTACCTGTCCAAGGATCAACTCGATGAATTGAACGGTCTGGCCGACTCGCTCGGCAGAAAGACATACATGTTCATCAAGTCGCTCGGCCAGCCTGCCGTCAAGGAGACGGCTGCGGTTTATGGCGAACTCGCCGACGAACTCGACTTGATCAACGAATGACCAGTAACCCGTTTCGCGTTACACGTTACAGCGACAGCAGGAAACGATTCAACAATGGCAGCAAAGACACTACTCTATGATGAGAGCGCGCGAAGAGCGCTCGAGCGCGGCGTGAACAAGGTCGCGGACGCAGTGAAGGTGACGCTCGGCCCCAAGGGCCGCAACGTCGTCCTCGACAAGAAGTGGGGCTCCCCGACGATCACCAAGGACGGCGTCACCGTCGCCAAGGAGATCGAACTGGAGGACTCCTATGAGAACATGGGCGCGCAGCTCTGCAAAGAGGTCGCGTCCAAGACCAACGACGTCGCTGGCGACGGCACGACCACGGCAACAGTTCTGGCACAGGCGATCGTGAGCGAGGGCCTGCGGTATGTGGCGGCGGGCGGCAACCCGATCGCCGTCAAGCGCGGCATCGACAAGGCGGTCGACACCGTCGTCGCT
>DATLWQ010000451.1:0-4590 GCA_035576225.1 Fimbriimonadaceae bacterium
CACGTTTGGTGCAGGGATCGGTGGTGTTGGTGTGCTGAGTAAAGAGGGCGATGGCGACGACACTTATCGCGCAGAGACGCTTTGCGAGGGGTTCGGCTCATTTGGGATCGGTCTTTTGCGCGACTCGGGCGGCACGGACGACTATGAGGCGATGTTGTATGCGCAAGGCTCTGCGAGGTCGCAGGGTGCGGGGTGGCTGATCGACGGCGCGGGCCGTGACATGTACAGGTGCGGCGGGCTCGTGGATGCTGGCGCGAAGTTTCCGACGGCGCACCTCTCGTGCGCGCAGGCGTATGCGGACGGATGGTCGGGCCTCGGTGGGGGATGTGGACTCTTGACGGATTTGGGCGGCGACGATGTGTACGTCTGTGAGGTGCGAGGACAAGGTTGCGCCCTCGATGGCGGTGTGGCGTCGCTCTATGACAAGTCTGGCAACGACGACTACAGCGGTTATGACGAAGGGCAAGCCTTTGCTTCACAATCTTCGTTCAGCACGCTGTTCGACCTCGACGGTGACGACACTTACACGATGAAGGTGGGTTCGTGCCACGCGCTCGGTACCGGTTACGGCGTTGCATTGCTTTTAGACCGTGCGGGGGACGACGTCTACATGGCGCGCGAGAGCGCGCCGGGGTCTGGAGTGGAGCACGGGCTCGGGCTGTTCGTGGACGCGGAGGGGACGGACCGGTACTACGGGCCGCCGGGCAAAGGGGTGGTCGCGGGCGGGAGCGGTTCTCTCGGCGTGTTCGTCGATCTGAACGGCGACGACGTCTACACGGCCGGCCTGGCCGACGGGCAGTCGAAGTCGACCCCGACGTGGGGCGTCGCCCTCGACCAGGCGTCAACTGTTCCGACGCGGGAGGTCGGAAGGCCGCAGCCTGTGCCGGGTTCCGACCAGATGCCCGATGACGATACGATGGCGGCTGTCTTTTCTGCGGCGACGCAGCCCGATGCCAGTGCCGCAGTGCAGGACGCCCTGGACAGGCTGGTGCGAATCGGCGCGCCGGGATTGGAGTGGATGCTCAAGAACCGGCTCGACGGAGCGGACTCGTACGGAGTGCAGGCCTTTGCGACCGTGGTCGGCGCGCTGGGGCCGGAAGGATCTCGGCAGATCGGCGCGAAGACGTTCAGTGCGACGGATGCCGAACTTGCGGCGCTGATAGAGATCGCCGTGTCTGCGAGTGTGAAGGACTTCGGTGCTGTTCTGCCGGGCCTGATGAAGAAGCCAGCACTTCGAGCCGCGGCGATCGCTGCGGCAGGCGACCTGAACGCGAGGGCCGCCGTGCCGGAACTGCTTGCCGCGTGTCGCGACAAGGACGCGGAGGTAGTCCGATCGGCGGTCGCGTCTCTGACCAAGATCGCTGACCCACAGAGCGCGACGACGGCGCAGGCGATGCTCTTGAACGAAGACTTCATGGTCCGCAAGGAGGCGGTTGCTCTTATGGCGCAGTTTCCATCGCAAGCGCTGACGGCCGGAACCTCTCTCGCCGGATCGACGGACGAGGGCCGCGCAAGGACGGGGATCGACGTGCTTGGGCGCGTGGGGACTGCCGAAGCGCTCGACAAGATCGCTCAGATGTTGCTTGATCCGCGCCCGGGCGTGCGCATGGAAGCGCTGATGCAGTTGGACGGCAGGTGTCCGGAGAAGTACCGGCTGGACTTTCTGTCGCTGTTGCAAGATCCTGTCGCTTTGGTGCGTAGCGTCGCGAAGAGCGTGAGCGCCGGGGGACAGTCTTGACGGCGATCCACCGGGACGTCGAGGCGCTAAGGGCGGGGAACGACCCACGGATGGTTGCGCGGATGGCGTCGGGCTGGGCGGTGATGGGTCGGGAGCAACTGCTCGCGGGATATTGCCTGTTGTTGCCAGACCCGGTGGTCGCGCACCTCAACGATTTTTCTGGCGAGGCTCGGACACAGTTCTTGGAGGACATGGCGCGGCTCGGGGACGCAGTGCTGGGCGCGACGGGCTGCGTGCGGATCAACTATGCGATCTTCGGCAACCTTGAGCCCGCATTGCACGCGCACGTGATCCCGCGCTACAAGGGCGAGCCTGAGGAGTTCAGGACGAAGCCGTACTTCGCGTACGATCTTTCGTCTGCGCCGTCGTTCGACTATGGGGTGCACGGTGAACTCATGGAACGGATTAGGGCGGGGCTCGCTGGGTAGGTACTCTGTCGCCGATGTCTGTCGACCGCGTCAAGTCTTCGCTGAGTGAGGCCGCCTCGGCCCTGGAGGCACTGCGTTCGGACGAAGAGAAGATTGCGCTGATCGATGAGGCGTCAGAATTGATCGCCAATGCGCTTCGCGCGGGTGGCAAGGTCATATCGTGCGGAAACGGGGGATCGATGTGCGACGCGATGCACTTCGCAGAGGAGTTGACCGGCCGGTACCGGGACGACCGCGCGGCGTACGCGGCGATCGCGATCTCAGACCCTTCGCACCTGACGTGCGTCGCGAACGACTACGGGTTTGAGAGGGTGTTCAGCCGGTATGTGGAGGCACACGGCAAGAGGGAAGACGTCCTGCTGGCGATCAGCACGAGCGGGACGAGCGCGAACGTGCTGGCCGCGGCCAAGGAAGCCAAGAACCGCGGGATGAAGGTCGTAGCGCTGACTGGCAGTGACGCGAGCGCGCTCGGGGACGCTGCGGACGTCCATATCGCGACTCCAGGAGGGAAGCACAGCGACCGCGTTCAGGAACTGCACATCAAGGTGATCCACATCCTCATCGAACTGGTTGAGGAGCGGTTGGCCTAGGGTAGTCCCAAACGAAAAGGGGGCCCGCTTCGTTAATAATCTGTGAAGAGCATGGGAAGACACTGGATCGGAATCGCTTTGGGCGCGGGCCTCGGGGCTGCGTTCACACTGGGCATGCTGAGCCTGACGGAAAAACGCCCACCGGAGTCCAAAAAGACCGAAGCGAAGATCGTCAAGCCAGTCGTGGTGCAACCGGTCGTCGTGAAGGAAGGGACACCTGTGAGCCTGGTCTTGCTCGACCCGTTGCACTCGGGCGGTTCCGACGTCGGCGAACTTGCGACGGTGGTCGTCTCGCACGACGTGACGGGAGAGGACGGTCGCGTCGCGATTCCGGCTGGCGCAGTCGGACAAGTCGAGGTCGTCCGATCGCGCGAGGCCAGCGTGATGACGACGCTGGTGAACCAGCCGGCGCGGCTTTGGGTGAGGTTCCTTCCTCTCGACCTCGGTGGGACGAAGGTGAAACTTTCTGCCAGCGACAGCGAGGACGACGACTTCTATGAAGTCGACCGAGACGACGCATCTGCTCCGCGGGCGACGAGGGCGCTCGTCGCACTTTGGAGGAACCGAGACACGCGCGAGTTCCTGACCTCTCTCAGCGATCGGATGAACGGCGACAGCAGCGACACCCTGGACGATCCGAAGTCACGGCAGGTGCTGGCCGACGTCGCGCAGAAGTTGGACATGAAGGCAACGAAGGAATCGAGCAGTAAGTCAGGCTTCAGCGTCGGAGCGCTCTTCGCCATCGGTCAGAAGGCGGACAACGGGGATCTAAAGACCATGGACTCGGGAGAGGTCGTTTTGGCGGTCAGGGCTTTGGTAGAAATGTGCAACGTCTCTCGACGCGTGGACCACGGGCTGCGAGGGCGGGTGAAGGGCCGGAACATATCGGCGCCCATCGGAACGGTGTTCAACGTGTTTGTGAGCGGGGACGTGTCACTGCCACCGGAGTAGCCGCGCGGGCTGTGCGATACTTGTGCGATGCCTGACTTCGACGCAGCGTCCCTTGCCCTACACGAGGCGCACAAAGGGAAACTCGAAGTGCGCTCGAAGGTGTCGCTTGCGACGCGCGATGACCTGAGCGCGGCGTACACGCCGGGTGTCGCTGCGGTGTGCAAGGAGGTGCAGGCGAGACCAGAAAGGGCGCGCGACTTGACGTTCAAGGGCAACTCCGTGGCGATCGTGTCTGACGGGTCGGCGGTGCTTGGGCTGGGGAACATCGGGCCGCTTGGTGCGCTGCCAGTGATGGAGGGGAAGGCGATCCTCTTCAAAGAGTTTGCGGACATCGACGGTGTTCCGGTGGTGCTGGACACGCAAGACCCGCTCGAGATCATCAAGACGGTCGAGCGGATTGCGCCGACGTTCGGCGGCATCAACTTAGAAGACATCGCCGCACCAAAGTGCTTCCAGGTCGAGAACGCTCTGCAAGGCATCGGCATCCCCGTGTTCCACGACGACCAGCACGGCACGGCGATCGTTCTGTTGGCGGCGCTGCTGAACGCGTGCCGCGTGACGGGGCGCAAGCCGGAGGAACTGAAGGTCGTCATCAACGGTGCCGGAGCCGCAGGGACGGCAATCGCCAAACTACTGCGTTGCGTCGGGCAGGATCCCAGCGTTTGCGTCCCGGTGCGGGACGTGCTCGTCTGCGACAGCAAGGGGATCATTGGACGGCAGCGAACCGACCTCAACAACGCCAAGCAACTCCTTCTGCACTACACAAACCGCGCGGACCAGTCGGGGTCGGTGTTCGACGCGCTGGTCGGCGCTGACGTGTTCATAGGCGTTTCCGTGGGCGACCTGATCGGGCCGGAGCACATCCGGAGCATGTCGGACTCGC